>DAOVQH010000016.1 GCA_030628755.1 Candidatus Cloacimonadota bacterium
AAACATATCGTTTCATCAATAGGCGGTGATAATACCAGCATTAAACAGATCAAGACGATTTTCCTGCCGGAAGATGAACTGGAATCCGCTCTCTTTTTTGAAGCAAAAAAACATCTTCCAATAAGTGGTGCTGAAATGCTTCTGGATTACCAGGTGTTAAGTGTAGAAGAAAAAACTAATAATATGAACATACTTCTTGCATCTGCCACTAAAAAACTTCTGCAGGAGCACACAAATATTTTAACTTCAATTGGTTTAACACCCGGGATCGTAGACCTGGAATCCCTGGCTATAGCTAATAGCTTTATTCTGAATACTTCTATAGAAGATGGGGTTTATGTTATCCTCAATATTGGAGCATTTAAAACCAACATGGTTATTTATGGAGCAAAAACGAAATTTTTCGCTCGTGATATTGCCTGGGGTGGCTACAATTTCACAAAAGACATTATGAAACAGAAAAAAATGTCCTATGAAGAAGCTGAGAAATATAAATTTGAGCAGGGATTAAAAAAAGAAGAAACTGAGACAGATAATTCTTCACTCATTCTGGATATTACTGAAAAATCAACAGCTGAACATATTATCCAGGATGTGAAAAGATCTCTCAGGTTTTATGTGAAAGAAGCAGGTAGCAGTGATTTTAAAAAGATCCTACTTGTTGGTGGTAGTGCTAAACTGATTGGTTTTCCCGAATTTGTGGAAGATCAGCTTAAAGTTCCTACCGAAATTTACAATCCCTTTGTTAATTTAGAAAAAGTTGAGAAGTTCAGTAATGAGCAGAATCCTCAAATTGCACTTGCTCTGGGCTTGGCTATGAGACCGGAATAGAGGAGTAATTATGGATCAATTTTTCTTCAAAATAAATTTAAATAAATATGGTGAATTAAAACAAAAGATAATATCTGAGAATAAAATATTCAGAGCTATTTTCATAACTTACGGAGTAATTTTAATTGTCATGTCAATTTTTGTTATACTGCTCAATTATAATTTGAAGGCAAAAATCGAGAATCGTAGGTCTTTGTTGAGACAAATCAAACAGGAAATAAAGACTTATCAGGTCAGTGGTGAGTTCCTTTCCTCAAAAGATGTGCAAAGACTTGCAAAGGTAAGTACTGAACGGATTTTCTGGGCAAAGAAACTGGTTGCATTTTCCCAAGTTACAACAGATAAAATAGCAATCACACATTTCTCATTTAAAAATAATAATCTGAGCTTATATGGAATTACCAAGCTTGATAAAAAAGAAAAGGAATTCGATTTGATCGATAACTTTATAACTAAGCTGAAGAATAATAAACATATCATTGTTGACTTCCCGGATATTAAGTTCAAGAAATCTCATCGTGACATTGAAAAAGATGTAGAAATCCTGCGTTTCCAGATCGATTGTATTTCCAAAGAATCTGGGAAGAAGGAAGGTCGAATATGAGAGAAAAATATCTGATACTGTTTTGTGTGATAATATTGACAGCTTTGTGTTTCTTCTATTTCAGCACAATCAATATTAAAGCCAATTCAAAAAAAATTGTTGCTTATGATAAAAGGATAAAAATTGAACAGGAAAAGCTTAATAGTGCAAAAGTTCTGAATGAACAACTTCAGGAAGTTTCCAAGGTTATTGTTCAGAGCATGACAAAAGAAGCTGAATTTACTCCTGATGAGGTTAATTCTTTTATAAAAAAAATAGCAGACCTTGCTGATAGATACAAAATTGCAGTTCATTCCATATTCCCGAAAGTAATATCTACAACCAGAAAAAATTTGATTGAACAGCAATACACTCTTATTCTTAATTGTACTTTCATCCAGATGGGACAGTTCCTATCAGAATTGGAAAGTTTTGATCATATAATTAATATCAAAACCCTTGATGTTAGCCCCTTAAGAAAAGATAAAAAAAAGGGAATTAATGATGTCGAAGATGTCGCTCTTTATAAGATTACATTGGAACTTTCTACTTTCAAAATCATCAAGGAGGTGTAAATGGAAAAAAAATATCTGAAAGACTTTGTCATTGCTCTTATTGTTATTCTTTTTATATCTTTTGGAATTAAAAATTATAATCTTTATAATAAAGTAAAAGAAATTCCTTCTGAATCGAAATACAGGAAAATCGCTCTTAGTGAACAACTGCTTGTTCAAATTCATAACATTGAGAAATCGATCAAGGATAGAAAACAGTTTGTTTTCACAGTGACAAAAGACCCTCTTGAACAGAACCTGATAGTGAAAACAATAAAGGACCTGGAAAAACAGTGGAGGGAAGAAGTCGAAAATATGATTCGTCTCGAATCTACCATTGTTCCAGAAAAAGGGAAAAAGAGAGCAGCTATTTCTTATAAAGGAAAAACAATAATCTATACAATAGGTGATGAATTTGTCAGTGGGAAAATAATCGATATTCGTGAAGGTGAGCTAACCTATTTAAACCATGGTCAAACAGGAATTCTGAAATTACAGAAATTACCTGAGAAACCAAAAGAAATCCTGCAAACAACAAAA
Organism: Candidatus Cloacimonadota bacterium; assembly: GCA_030628755.1. Lineage (GTDB taxonomy): Bacteria > Cloacimonadota > Cloacimonadia > Cloacimonadales > TCS61 > JACNIV01. The sequence goes on from DAOVQH010000016.1 coordinate 2,509, forward strand.
AAATCAAAAAAATCAAGAGAATATAATTGGTAATCTAAAGGAGAATGTATGAAAAAATCTAAGTTTAGCATAATACTACCAGCACTTTTCTTATTAGTTTTCTTAGTTGGGAATTTATTTGCACAGGAAGATTCTGTGGATCTTTTAACTCGAAAAATCACACTCGATGCTGAAGATGCTTCTGTTTCACACATTATTTCAACAATGGCTCGTCTGAGTGATTGCAACATAGTTCTTGCTATGGATGTGACTGCAGAAAAGGACATTGCAGAAGAAAGAAAAATTACTATTCATCTGAAAGAAGTTCCTATAGAGCAGGCATTGTCACTGGTAGTAAAATCTATTGGACTTTCCTATCGTTTAGTTGGTGAAAAAACTTTTATCGTTGGTGAGAAATCGAGAATCGAAGAAGAAATCGGTGAGAGAACCTATATCATTAATCTAAATTATATCGATGCTGAGAAGATTGTTAAAGCTTTGAAGATCATGCCAGGTGAGTCTGTAGCCATAGAAGGTCAGAATACCATACTTCTTCGTGCCAATCCGGAAACTTTTAATGAGATAAGCAAGAAAATTAAAGAGATTGATATCCCCCAAAAACAAATTGAAATTCGTGCCCGGCTTATCGAGATCTCTGTTTCTGAAGCTCAGAAATTTGGTATCGATTGGTCAAAACTTAATCAGCTAACTACAATCTTGGCTGAAGATGTAATGAGTGCAGAAGGTGTGGGTTTGCCATACAACTATACTGATGAAACTGGTGCTATTCCGCATGGAAGTCTCTCCCCATTAGGTGAAATACCGGAAGACCAGTATTTCCAGAGAATGGAAGATATTTCTGATATAGGTCATTTCAGTCGTCAAATGACAGCCTTTGATATAACTATTGATTGGCTCCTGGAAAATAATGCAGCTAAACTTCTTACAGATACCAGGATCACAGCTTTGAATGGCGAAGAAGCAGAAATTCACATCGGCGAAGTTGTTCCATTTGTTGTAACAGATTATGAAAAACGAATTCAAGTTGAACGTGAAGAAGTTGGTATCAAGCTGAAAGTTAAACCTAGTGTGAACAAAGATGGTCAAATAACAACCATGATAGAACCTGAAGTAAGTTCTGTTATGGAACTTGTGGGAGGTTATGTTCCCAGAACCAAGATTAGAAGAATTGTTTCGACCGTGATTGTTCCGGATGGTAAAAAGATAATTGTGGGCGGACTTCGCAGTTCTAACATAGTAACTACGATCAATAGAGTCCCTATCCTTGGTTCGATACCAATCCTGGGCTATCTTTTCCAGCATAAAGTACATAATGTAAATAATACGGACTTAATTATTGAAATAACTCCTCGTGTCGTTACTTTTGAAGACTATGATGTAGAATATGATATTGATGAACGACTTGAGAGAGAATTAATAAAAGAAAAAGTTCCTGATGAAATTCAGGAATAGGAGGAAATTATGAAATTCAGTAAAATTCTAATATTATCTATTTCATCCGTGATATTTTTTCTTTCTGTGATTTTTTTAATATCATGTGATAATAGAATAATTGAATTACCCGATTATCGCATTGTGAGCATAACTGCAGATCCGGATACAATTTACGCAGATAATAACATAACGTATTCTGTTATTGAAGTTCTTGTTAAAGATGATAAGAATTTTGTAGTAGTAAATGAAAATGTTACATTTAGAACAGATCTTGGAAATATTATCTATCAGGTTGCTACAGATAGTACAGGAATTGCAAGTACAACATTCTGGGATAGTGGGGTAATAGGTTTAGCAACTATTGAAGCGTTCGTCTCAGATATTTCAGCGAGTATTCAGGTTGTTATAGAAGAAACACCACAGATTGAATCCCTCACTTTAAGTCTTAATTCAAACGAATTAAATATTGATGAAACTACAATTATCAGAGCAAGTGCTCAAAATGCTTTGGGTAATGTTCCTGATGGCACACTAATTGTTTTTGAAACTACAAGGGGATTCTTTCGGGATGAAGGAGGAATTGAACTGGGAACCTTAACTCAAATTCAAACAACAAATGGTATTGCCAAGGTTTATTTTAATGCAGGTACTCAGAAAGGTGTAGCAACGATTACAGCTTTAATTAGTGATCTCGTAGTATCAGAAAACATTACAATACATCCAGGTTCACCAATGTTTCTCTATCTTACTCCAGAGGTAACCGAAGTTCAAGTAGGTAGCAATGAGGATGTCTTGATTATTGCTCAAGTGGAAGATAAATACCATAATGCTATGGACAGTGGGGTTGGTGTTGAATTCTCAACAAGTTTAGGTTCAATAATAGAATATGATAATACTGATAGTTTGGGCATTGCAGAAACCATATTTTCTCCTGGTATCACTGCTGGTTCTGCTCTGATTGAAGCAGTTGCTGATTCAGCTACTGCCTCTACAGTGATAACGGTTGTGTCCGATGAAGTATATTCAATTGAATTTGCTTTTTCTCAACAGGTTGATATTCAGGTTCAGGGAACAGGTGGGCAGGAATCTTTTGAATTTCAAGTTAATCTTTATGACATGAATGGTAATTTGATTGACTATTCTACCACAGTCTGGTTTAAATTTATAAATGGACCAGATGGAACAAACATAAATAATCTGATAATTTTACCATTTCCAGATCCAGATTCATTAAGTGTTGAATCTACAAATGGACATGCAATTGTCTCTGTGAGTAGTGGGGAAGTATCTGGAACTGTTGCCTTAAAAACTTATACATATAACACAAGCGGACAGGAAATTTTTGCTATAAAAACTAACATTGTTGTTCATGCCGGACCTCCAAATTCTGTTGATATTTCTATTGGTGGTCATGATACTGGAGTAGAGATGGGTGCTGGAATCTGGCAGATAGAGTGTGCTGCTCTTTTAAATGATGAATATGGGAATCCTGTTGATTATGGAACTGCAGTTTGGTTTTCTTTGCCTGATGATCCGGATTGGGCGACAATTGAAGCTGCTGCTTATGTGGGTAATGAGAATGCCAATGGTGATTCTTTAGAAGGAATTGCATATACATTATTAAACTATGAAGGGTCACATACAAACGATTCTTTAGTGATTCAAGTCGAAGTTTCCGGTAATGAACCCGGACAGGTATTTATAAATCAAGAAATTGTTTATCTACCTATCCAATACCTAACAATCGATATTGTAGCAGTTCCGGAACATATAGATTGGGATACATACAATAATCCTCCCGACTGGCGAGATCATACAGTAGAATTGTCTCCTAAGGTGTATGTAACTGTAAAAGACGGACAAAATAACCCGATACATGGTCAGACTGTTGTTTTCTCTTCTTCATTAGGAATACCGGTTATGGAATCACAGCTTAATATGCAGCCAACACATCCAAATTTTGAACCGGACTTCTTCAGCATAACAGACCTTGATGGTGAGATCTTGAAATATTACAGATTCTACAAATATGAATGTCCACCACCCACAATTGCAGGACCAGGACAGACAACTGCAACCATCACAGCTCAGATTCTGGGCACACAGACTTCAAACCAGGTTACAGTAATTCTGATCAGATATGTAGATTAATCGAAATTCATTTTGTAAAGGAAAATAGATGGCTTTCAACCCTCAATTATCAAGGATTGGAGAAATACTGGTTCATCGAGATATAGTAACTGCAGACCAGGTTAAAGAGGCTATTTTAAAGCAGAATCATTTCCATCTGAAATTAGGAGAAACACTCAGAAAACTTGGATATATCACAGAAAAGGATTTGCTGGATGCCTTATATCTTCAGCTTGAATATAAAATTGTACAGGAAGATCAACTGCTTGAGCTGGATCCGGCAATTATAAAACTGGTTCCTGAACCTTTTGCAGTTGAGAACCGGGTTATGGCCATTCGACAGGAAGGTGATTCAATTGTCGTTGCTATGACAGATCCCGAGAATATTGTAATCCAGGACAGCTTAAAGAAACTTTTAGGAAAATCAATAATTCCTATGCTCATCGGTGATTCTACTTTAACGGATACTCTGGAAAGATACTATAAGACTATCAGAACATCAACTCAGGTTGAAGATGCTGTAGGTAGTTTCGAATTTGTTGCAGTGGATGAAGACGAAAAAGAAATCACGATTGATACCAAGAAAGATGCTGATGCTCCTGCTGTTAAGCTAATTAATTTGATGATAACTGAGGCCATAAGATCTAATGCCACAGATATTCATATTGAACCTTTGACAAATAATACCAGAGTCCGCTTCAGGATTGATGGCGCTCTTCGGGAAGTTATGTCGCCTCCCATTGGTTTGCATGCAGGTATGGTTTCCCTGGTTAAAGTTATGTCCAAACTCAATATTGCAGAAAGAAGATTACCACAGGATGGACACATCTCTCTGAAGACCACCTTGAAAAGTGTTGATGTCCGCGTTTCAATTACACCGACAATTCTCGGAGAAAAAGTTGTAATGCGTCTTCTGGATAAAGGAGAATTCGGGTTTACTTTAACAACACTTGGTTTCACCAATGAAAATCTATTAATGTTCAAGAAATGGATACGACGTCCTTATGGAATAACAATTGCCTCAGGTCCTACTGGTTGCGGTAAATCAACAACTCTTCATGCTGCTCTAAAAGAAATACAAGATATTGAAACTAATATTGTAACTGTGGAAGACCCGGTTGAATATAGAGTTGATGGTGTTACCCAGATTGAGACAAAAGCAAAGATTGATCTCACCTTTGCAAATGCTCTACGTTCCGTATTGCGCCAGGACCCGGATATTATTCTTATTGGTGAAATCCGTGATGAAGAAACAGCGGATATTGCCATTAAATTCTCTCTTACAGGTCATTTAGTGTTCACAACTTTGCACGCTAATGATGCAGTATCTACAATTACCCGTCTTCTTGATATTGGAGTTCCATCGTATCTTGTTGCTTCTTCAGTGAACCTTGTAATGGCACAGCGGCTCGTTCGTAAGATATGCAAACATTGTATAACAGATTATACCCCTACTGAGCAGGAGCTTCAAGATGCAGGTATTACCCCGGAAGGAGCCAAAAAAATAAACTTCAAAAAAGGTAAAGGTTGTGTTCATTGTGATAATACCGGATATTCCGGCAGAACCGGTATATTTGAAATGCTCGAGGTTACAGCAGAGATCAGAAAACTTATTTTTAATGGGGCAGACCAGGATACTATCCATGAAGTAGCTTTAAGAAACGGTATGCAGACGTTACATGCAAGTGCCATTCTGAAAATGGAACAAGGAATTACAACAATTTATGAGGTCATCAAACTGACTATTTCCGATTGATAATCTCGATAAAAATATAAGGAAAATATATGGCAGCTTTTCAATACATAATAAAAGATGCAAAAGGAGTTCGTGTTGAGGGAACTATTAAAGCCACTAACATGGACGAAGCCGTCGATAAGTTAACTAAAGAAGGCAGCATTATAATTTCTGTCAAATCCATGGCAGAAGGAGCATTCGAAGGAGAACTCTCTCTCCTTGATAAATTAATGCTGACTATCTATAAAATAAGGACAGGTGTAGGTCTAAAGGCACTTGTATTTTTCACAAGGCAAATGGCAACAATGTTTTCAGCAGGTCTAACAATTGAAAAGTCTTTAACCAATCTGGCTAAAGGGGAAAAGAGTAAAAAGTTCAGGAAAGTTCTTAATAAGCTTTCAAATGATATAAAAAAGGGATTCAGTTTATCGGAATCCATGGAACAGCATCCAGGTGTTTTCAATTCGCTTTATATCTCCCTGGTAAAAGCTGGAGAAGTATCTGGAACTCTGCATACGGTTCTGGATGAATTAGCTGTTTACCTTGAAAAAATAGAAGATACACGTAGAAAAGTCTGGTCTGCACTTTCATATCCTATCTTTATTTTATGCTTTCTGGCAATTGTTGTCTGGGGGTTATTCTATTTTATTATTCCCATGTTTGCTGCTGTGTATGAAAGTTTTCATGCTGACCTTCCCGCACCTACTTTAGCTGCAATAGCTCTCAGTAAACTAATTCGTGAGCATGTGTTCCTTACTTTTTTAGGAGTGTTGGCTTTTTTTATGGCTTTCTTTTTATTTTATCTTTCTGACAAAGGGAAATATATTGTTGATAGTATCATTTTGAAAGTCCCGGTTATTGGAAACCTTTTGGAAAACTCCATTATGAGTAAATTTGCTCGCACTTTTAGTATTCTTATGTATGCTGGTGTTCCCATTATGGATACATTGGAGTTGGTTGAAAATGTTGTCCAGAATGCTGTGGTGGAGTCTGCTGTTCACAAAGCAAGGATGAGTGTTAAAGAAGGTTACGGTGTAGCTGGAGCTTTTAAGAAGACAAAGGTTTTTCCACCAACGCTTCTACAGCTTATTGCTACAGGTGAAGAAACCGGGGATATGGATAGTCTTCTCAGAAAGGCAGCAGAATTCCATCAAAAACTCGTGGATTCTGTTATTGATAGACTAACTTCCCTCATCGAACCCCTATTGATAATTCTCATGGCTGGCATGGTCGGGTATATTATCATCATAATTTATCTGCCAATATTCAGACTTGGACTGGCTATCAGTTCCGGATTGAAATAAAAAATATATTATTGTATGCTCGGGTTGATGTTCTTCAACTCGAGTTTTTTTATTTGAAAAATTAAGTATGTTCTATTTCTTGATAATCCTGTTCGGAGCTGCGTTTGGCAGCTTTTTTAATGTATGCATTTATCGGATTCCTCGCAAAGAATCTATAATTTCTCCGGGTTCACGCTGTCCTCGATGCGGTGAAAAAATAAAACCGGTTCATAATATCCCAATTCTCAGTTATATATTATTAAAAGGAAAATGTAATAAATGTAACTCTAAGATTCCAATACATTATTTCCTGGTGGAAATATTAACACCAGTTTTATTCGTGTTTCTATTTATAAGTTTGGGATCCCATTTCTCTTTTGTATTCTTCAAATATCTTGTGTTTATTTCTTTTGGGCTAATAATTTTTTTTATAGATTTCTTTCATTATGTCATACCGGACAAGCTTTCTCTTCCTTTAATTGCTCTTGGTATAATTTTTTCTTTTACTCCGGTTACTGATATTTCCTGGAAATCTTCTATTGCAGGAGCTTTTTTTTGTTTTGTTGTTTTTCTGGTAACTGCTTATTTTTTTAAAGTTATAACTAAAAAGGATTATTTAGGCGGTGGTGATATTAAACTGATGACAGCAATTGGAAGTTTTATAGGAATCCTGGGTTCGATTTTCACGATATTTTTTTCTTCAGCAATTGCAATTGTTTTACTTCTAATAATAAAACATGATAAACATAAAGAATTTCCTTTTGGTCCGTTTCTAATCTTTGGTGCTTTCATCTATATTTTGATTGGTAGAATTCTAACCTTTTTATATTTGGATTTATTTAGATTTATTCGTTAAAATTTATCTGATACGAAATCTCTTTCTATAATCGAATAACGGCGAAGCTATCTATCTCGTAAGAAACAATGTTGTTATGTGATATTGCCTATGTAAATTTGTCATATTTCTATCATCAGAAGCGAAGCCGTATGAGTAATCATTTATTAATTAAATCGTAACAAATATTAATATTTTAAAAAAATTGACATTTCTTTTTCTATATTACAAATTAGGATTTATATAAAGAGAATATTATAAGCATTTCAGAAAAAGCGAGGTAACTATGAGAAATTTAGTTCCGCACTTCATAATCGAGAAGTTCAAGGAAAAAGTATTAAACGGCAGTTTTAAAGGTTCTGTAATGTTTATCGATATTTCCGGTTTTACAGCAATGACACATTCTTTAATGAAAAACGGAAAAGAAGGAGCCGAAATATTAACCCAGGTCATAAATAACGTTTTTACACCATCTATAAACGCAATTTATGAATATGGCGGTTTTATCTCGACCTTTGCCGGAGATGCATTCACAGCGATTTTTCCCAATGAAAAAGCAGATATTCAAAATGTTATATTTTCTGCAAAAAGAATTAATGAAACTTTCAAGGAAATAGGTTCTCAAAAAACGAAATTCGGTGATTTTGAATTATCCGTTAAAATCGGGTTATCTATCGGTTCTGTAAATTGGGGCATTATTAAAAGTGAGAAGCAAAATACATATTATTTCCAGGGGCAGGCAATCGATGATGCAGCAGAAAGCGAACATCATTGTGATAAAGGCGAAATAATCATAGATGAGAAAATTAAGAAAATCCTCCCGATAAATATCCAATATTTTGAAAAAGAACAGCATTATTTCAAACTTAGATTAATTCATACGGAAAGAATGAAATTTCATAAAGAAATAAAAAAAATAAGTAAATCCGATATCTCCTCATTTGTACCTGAAATTATAGTTAATCTAACCTTAAAAGGAGAATTTCGCAATATTATTTCCTGCTTTATCTCGTTCCAGGAAAAGGCAAACCTTTTTGAAAATATTTCGGAAACTATTACGCTAACAAATAAATATGGCGGTTATTTTAATAAAGTTGATTTTGGCGACAAAGGAGGAGTTGCTCTTGTAATCTTTGGTGCACCGGTTGCTTTGGAGAAGATGGATGAACGGGCTTGTGATTTTGCTCTTGCTTTGAAGAAACTTCCAAACTTTCCTCTCAGGATAGGTTTGACTTCCGGAACTGTATTCACGGGATTCGTGGGAAGCGACAGAAGAAATGAATACACTGCTCTCGGAATGGTTGTAAATCTTTCTGCACGATATATGATGAAAGCAGATTGGAACGATATTTATTTAAACAGATATATCTCTTCAAATATAAAACAGAAATATGAATTTGAATATCTTTCCGACCAGGATTTCAAAGGATTTCCTGATAAAATCCCTGTTTATAATTTGCTGAAGAAAAAAGAATTAGTTCAAAAGAAATTATTTGAAGGTAAATTAATAGGTAGAGCAAAAGAACTGAAAAAACTCAAAGAATGCCTGAACCCGTTACTTCATAATAAGTTCGCTGGAGTTGTTTATATAGACGGTAATGCCGGTATTGGAAAAAGCAGGCTGATCGCTGAAATGAAAGAAAGCCTTGAAGAAGACAAATATCACTGGTTCTATATGCCGTGTGACGAAATCCTGCAAAAAAGTTTTAATCCTCTGATTCATTTCCTCAAATACTATTTTGAACAGTCCGAAGAAAATTCGCATAAATCAAATAAATCAAACTTTGAAAAAGTTCATAATCTGATAATTAAAACAACCACAAATCTCGAAATAAAAAATGAACTGATCAGGACAAAATCCATAATCGGTGCATTATTGGAAATTTATTGGAAAAATTCTATTTTTGAACAATTAGATGCAAAAGGCAGATTTGAAAATACTCTTTATTCCATAAAAAATCTTGTTAAAGCAATAAGTTTACAAAAGCCATTAATAATCGAATTAGATGACGGGCATTTTATAGATTCTGATTCAAAAAAATTATTGAATATCTTAACCAGGAATGTGGAAGATTTCCCATTTCTGATTTTAACTGCATGCAGGTTCAAAGATGACGGTTCATTGTTTGAATTCGGATTACATGACGTTCGTGAAAGCAGGATAGAACTTCAATTTCTGGAGAAGGAATATTCTCGAAACCTGATAATTTCTAAATTCAACAGCATTTTCAAAGAAAAATTAAATGTGCAAAAACTTCCTGACAAAACTTTTGACCTTATCTGGGAAAAGAGTGAAGGAAATCCCTTTTATATCGAGCAGATTATTGCCTATCTTACGGAAAATGACCTTATAGATTATGACTTGAAATTATTACAAGTTCACCTGGAAATCCCTTCAAAAATCAATTCCATCATTATTGCCAGAATCGATAAACTTACCGAAGAAGTAAAGCAGGTCATAAAAACCGCATCCGTGCTCGGTAGGGAATTTTTGGTCAATGTCCTCTCCGAAATGCTGACTTCTCTTTCAGTTGATTTCAAGGCTGATAAACTCGATATGATCATAGAAGAAGGAGGAAAAAAGGACATCTGGAATTCTATTCAGGAAATCCATTATATCTTTAAACATGCAATGATTCGTGAATCAGTATATGAAATTCAACTTAAACAACGATTAAGGGAACTTCATAAATTAGCTGCGGAAACAATTGAAAAAATCTATGAAGATGACTTAAAAGGTCATTATTCCGATCTTGCCTTCCACTTTGAGAAAGCAGAGATAAATGAAAAAACAATCGAATATCTGGATAAAGCAGGAAATTTTGCCAAATATAATTTCCAGAATGAACACGCCTTGGATTTCTATGATAGAAAAATAAGAATTCTGGATACTTTATCAGGATTAGAAAAAACTGGAATTTCCAAGCTTAAAATAACTGATAAAAATTTACCTGTAATAAAAGACTATATCGATACATTATTTGAAAAAAAATATTTCCAGCAAATGACGGGTAACTTGAATGAAGCGGAAAAAAGCATTGAACTGGCAAATGAACTGGCAAATAAAATTAATGATAAAGACAGGATCGGCAAGGCGAAATTAGACCTTGGAAATATTCTCAAAACAAAAGGAAAACTCAAAGAAGCTTTTTGTCTCCTTCAGGATGCTCTATCCCTCTTTGAAGAAACAGGCAATAAAACCATGGCAGGACTTACAAATCTGGACCTTGGAATAATCAGTTTTTTTAACGGTCAACAAAAAGAAGCTTTTGCATATTTTGACAAAGAACTTGAGATTTTCAAACAAATAAAGGATGGAAGAAAAATTGCCGATGCTCTGGGAAATATCGGAGTCGTTCACAGGTATGTGGGGAATCTTCCAAAAGCAATGACTTTTTTGCAGGGACAACTTTCTTTATCAAAAAAACTGGATGACAAACTCCAGATCGCCCGTGCTTCCGGTAATATCGGCTGGGTGTATGAAGGTCTGGAAAATTATGAAAAAGCAATGGAATTCTACGAAAAAGCTCTTACAATTAATATGGAACTCGGGCAAAAGAGTGAAATCTGTCGTATCCTCGATAATATCGGAATTGTTCATCAATGCCGGAAGGATTATAAATCTGCCCTGGAAAATCACCGTAAAGCTTTGAATATCGCTACAGAAATAGATAGTAAAGATTCAATTGTGAATATTACAGCAAATATGGGACATGCCTACAAAGCAAGTAAAGATTTTGAGAAAGCGTCCGAATATTATGAAAATGGAATTAAGATGATCGAAGAGTTCGGAATTAAAACCTCACTTCCGGAATTCTTAATCGAAAAAGCTGATTTGTTATATCTTCAAAAAAAATATGAAAAAGCAAAAAAATTAAATGAAAAAGGTTTGACAATCGCAGAAGAAACTCAGAATATAGAATATGTAAATAAAGGAAAAGAATTAAAGAAAAAATTAGAATTAAAAAATAAGTAAATGATATGTAAAAAAAATTAAAAAAGGAGATTATTATGAAATCTAAAAAAAATCCAAAAACATTTATGCTTTTCTTATTTATCTTATTCTTTTTATGTTTAACAAATTTCATCTATGCTGAAGAAGCACTTTTTAGTGTGACTACAGCCGGGGGTGATACGATTTTTGCTGTTTATCCATCCGGGATCATTATTAAAAAAGAAATCACTGTAATAGACTCATCAGGTAATAATCAAATAATGATTGCTAATTCCGACAGTATCAGAATGTATGTAAATGAAGCGGCAACTGAAACCAGTAGAGGAGGTTTTGCCATTGGAGGTGTAGCAAGCAGAACATCGGATGAATATTTTATGGTAACGCCAGATAGTGTGAGAATTTATATAAAAGACATTCCTTCAACCAGAGCCAGTAGAGGTGGTTTTGCAGTTGGTGGAGTTGCATCTCGTTCTTTTGCTGATTTTCTTTATGTTGCTCCTGATAGCACCCGTATTTTTGTCGCAGATTCTACCGCAGGATTTTCCATTGCTAATATAGAAACTGGAGAAGCTGAAAATTTCCTCAATCTTAATAAAAACAATTATTTGATAGGACATGAAAGTGTCATTAATATTTCTTCAGGAGTTTATAACTCTTTTTTAGGTTATCAGACTGGACACTCTACAACAACTGGTAATGAAAATGTATTTATCGGTTATCAGTGCGGGAAATACGGTGGTTCAGGATCACGGAATGTATTTCTTGGTACTAAGGCTGGATATAGTAATGGTTCAGGATCGGATAATGTATTTATCGGATTTCATACAGGTTACAATAATATAAGTGGTTATAATACTTTTATCGGAACTTCAGCAGGAGAAAGTAATACTTATGGTGCATGGAATACTTTCCTGGGTTACCAATCCGGAGTTACCAATTCTACAGGTGATGCAAACTCATTTTTCGGATGGGGAGCAGGATATCTCACAAATGGTGGATATAACACATGTATTGGTATGTATAGTGGTGGAGAAAATGATAGCGGGAATAGTAATGCATATTTTGGAGCACATTGTGCTGCATATAACACAACCGGCAGCAACAATACCTGTATTGGTACATTTAGTGGTGGGGCAGCTACAACTACAAGTGGCAGCAATAATGTTTTCTTAGGATATAAAGCAGGTTATGATGAAACAAGTTCAGATAAATTATATATAGAAAATTCTGATTCATCTTCTCCCTTAATTTGGGGTGATTTTGAAAATGACTTACTTACCTTTAATGCTGATGTGGGTATTGGAATTTCACCTTCCAGAGCACTTTCATTTGCCGGGACTGGTAACTCAAATGGAATTGCATTGGGTGAAGACCAAACTACTCCGGTTTTATTATATCATAGTTCATCTGCATTAAAAATGTAAGCCCCGAACGGCAGGTTCCATTTCGGTTCATCCGAGTATATCGAAGACGGGGGTTCATATAGAATCAGCTTAGGTCCGGTTGGACATACTCTTCGAGTCGGTATCGGTATTGAATCCCCATCCTACCCGTTACACATGGAAAGTGGTGCATATTGCTCAACTGCTGGAGTCTGGACAGATGCTTCCAGTAGAGAATGTAGAGAAGATATCAATATCCTCACATCAGATGAAGCAACTGAAACTTTAAAGAATCTCAATCCTGTTAGATTCAAATATAAAAATGATCCGGATAAAGAAGAATACCTTGGTTTTATTGCAGAAGACGTTCCTGAACTTGTGGCAACTGCCGATAGGAAAGGAATGAGTTCTATGGATATAGTTGCCGTATTAACAAAGGTGGTCCAGGAGCAACAGAAAACCATAAACGAATTACATGACGAAATTCAAAAAATCCATACAGAATTAGAATCCTTTAAATAAGTGATAATATGCCGGATAAATTAAGATTCAAGGAGGAAACAAATGAATTATATTAATTATCGAAAATATTTTATTTGGATATACACATTCTTTTTCATCCTTGTTCTTAGTTACAACATAAATGCGAATATTTTTGTAGGCTCGAATGGACGAATTTTAGTTGAAAATAGCGGAGAAATTAGTATTCAGGGAAGTTGTACAAATAACGGCATTTTTACATCGAATAATGGAACTGTCTGTTTCTGGGGAACTTTACCTGATTCTTTAAACGGTTCGGGAACCAACAGCTTAAACGATTTAATCCTGGATAAACTTACAGGAGCAGAACTCACTCTTGATAACACTTTAACAATTAACGGAACCTTAACTCTAAAAAATGGACTTCTTGGAAATGGCTCGGAACAAGGTTCGTTTAATGGAAACCCCGGTAAAATAATAAAGTTTACCCGCCCTCTTTTTGGCGGGATTAAAGATAAAAAAAATCTCTTTCTCACTTTTACCTGCCTTTTTGCTTATACTCCTAACATGTCAAACTTTTGAATTGATATTACAGAGGTCAAGAAATATACACAGCCCTGCTTAACTAAAAGTAAACAGGGCTGTTGTATAAAAATTATTTTATTTCATCAAGATCATCTTCTTAACAGCTGTTTCTTTGCCTGCTGTAATTTTATAGAAGTAAATCCCTGATGAAACTTTTTTGTTACTGGCATCGTTGCCATTCCATTCT
>DAOVQH010000110.1 GCA_030628755.1 Candidatus Cloacimonadota bacterium
CTCTGTCCAGCTTCTTTCGTTTTGCATAATAAATCCTTTTTTTGCAACCTGTCTTCGCTAAAGCTACGCCACGGCAGGCTGACTTACACTGACTTCAATAACTTTTTTCACTTCAGTATTCGTCTGTGTCAGTTAGTAGCAGAGAAATCATAAAAACTTCGCAGCAAGGTTTGCCAGAGCTGATCTCTCACCTTTTTCCAACGTAATATGACCGCAGATAGTTTCTTTCTTAAATTTCTCTACGGCAATACTCAGTCCGTTACTTTCGGAATCCAGGTATGGAATGTCGATCTGATACGGATCGCCGGTAAGCACGACCTTGGTCCCTTCTCCGGCTCTGGTGATAATAGTCTTCATCTCATGCGGAGTAAGATTCTGTGCTTCATCTATGATTATATATTGATCAGGCAGACTGCGACCACGAATATAGGTTAGGGGTTCGAGTTCAATAAAACCAAAATCGAGATAATCTTTTACTGAAGGTTGCTTTTTCCCGAATATTTTTCCGTTATCATTATCTCCCTGTTCGTTTTTGCTGGAGAGGAGTATCTCCATATTATCATAGATCGGTTGCATCCAGGGGTTGAATTTTTCTGCTTTTGTTCCTGGCAGAAATCCGATATCCTTTCCCAAAGGAAAAACAGGACGTGATACAACTAATCTGGAATAATTATCCTTCTCGACAACCTGTTCCAAACCTGCTGCAAGTGCGATCAGAGTTTTCCCGGTTCCTGCTTTTCCCAGCATACTGACAAGTTTTACTTCAGGATCCATTAAAAGGTCAAAGGACATTATCTGCTCTTTATTCCGAGCTTTTATTCCGAATATTTCCTGACCTTGATAATATTTCAAAGGATAGATCGTGTTATTTTCATGGGAATAACGGGCAATAACGCCTTGTTCGTCATCTTCATTTTTACAGAACATTACGAATTGATTTGGGTATATCTCACCAAAATCATTAACTATAAATTCTTTTTCTTCGAAATCTTTCAGTGTTTCATCATCAACAAGTATTTTCAGATAGCCGCTGTAAAGCTCCTGGAAATTGATCTTATCTGTTTCATAATTTTCAGCTTTCAGACCCACAGCATCAGCTTTTATACGGACATTTGCGTCTTTTGAAACCAGTATCACCGATATTTCAGGATTTTTTTTCTTCATATATAAAGCAGTGCCAATTATTAAATTGTCATTTGTATCTGTTATCAGGATTTCGCTGGCAGTATCTGAAACTTTCCGACTTAAAACAACTTGAATAGTTCCACCTTTTTCAATAGGAACACCGTCTTTAAGACTTCCTTTTTCACGGAGTTCATCAAGATATCGCCCAATTTGACGTGCGTTACGACCTTTTTCATCCAATCCTTTTTTGAAATTATCAACCTCTTCGATTACTGTGATTGGAATAACAACTCGATTATTTTCAAAAGAAAACATCGCCTGTGGATTATGAATCAGAACATTTGTGTCCAGCACAAAAATTTTCTTGCTCATCAACTCTCCTTAATTTGAAAAATGAATCAATATTTTTTTAAAAATTACAGTAAATATTGTCAAATACAAAAATTAACCCTTTTAAAAAACTCCAAAAAAATCTTGCTTTAATGTTAAGGTAAATTTTAGTGTCCTCGATTTTTTATATAATTGTAATGAGGTTTATCTGTGGGAATTAGAAGGCAAGGAAGGGAAATAGCTGTTCAGACATTATATTCACTTGAATTCCTGAAACAGAATCTTCAACTGGAGGAATCTGAACTAACCGATAAATTAACTGAAATTTCCAAAGATAAAAAGATAAAGGATGATACAAAGATATTTGAATTTGCAAGCGATATATTAATTAATTTAAACTCAAATATTTCTGAAATCGATAAGAAAATAAAGAAACATTCTACAAATTGGTCATTCGATAGAATTGCTAAATTGGACTTGAGTATTTTGCGAGTTGCAACTTACGAAATGCTTTATACAGATACAGCACCTGCTATCATAATGAATGAAGCTATCGAAATAGCAAAAAAGTACTGCTCGGAAAGTTCTGGAAAATTCATCAATGGTGTATTGAATGCAATTGCGGAAGAATTAAATGAGAAAAAAGATTAACTGCAGCATCGGAGTAATTTTATATAATGAAGCTGCAAACATTAGTAAACTTCTCGATGCACTTCTAACCCAGCATCTGGAACAGGTTGTGATTGAGGAAATAATTGTCGTTTCCAGTGCTTGTACAGATGGTACAGATGATATTGTTAGAAAGTATTGCGAAAAAAATACGAAAATAAAACTTATAACTGAACCGGAAAGACGTGGCAAATCATCTGCAATAAATAAATTTATTGAAGCTTCAAAGTCTGAAATATTGATAATCGAAAGTGGTGATACAATACCAGCGAAAGATACTGTCGAGAAATTAGTAGTACCTTTTTTTGATGATAAAGTTGGAATGACCGGTGGAAGACCGACTCCAGAAAACGATCCAAAAACTTTCGTTGGATACAGTGTAAATCTTCTCTGGGATCTTCACCACGAGATGGCACTGATTTCTCCAAAACTAGGAGAGATGGTTGCTTTTAGAAGAGTCTTCAACCTAATTCCTCCGGAAAGCGCTGTTGATGAAGCCAGCATCGAAGCTATCATGAAAGATAAAGGTCTTGAACTCAAGTATATTCCTGATGCGATCGTTCATAATAAAGGACCTGAAAATATTAGTGATTTTATCAAGCAACGCAGAAGAATTGAAACAGGACACTTATGGTTGAAGAAATTTCAAGAATACTCTGTAGCTTCTCAGAATCCAAATATACTGATTAAATTAGCGTTGAATGAAATACGAAAAAATCCATTTAAAATTTTCTTTTTAATCGGAACTGCATTTATCGAGATATGGAGTAGGTTCTTAGGATGGTATGATTTTAAAATAAAAAAGAAGAATCCATTCAAATGGGAAATTGCGGATTCAACAAAAAATTTAAAAATTAACACAGAAGAAGAAACAAAAAATGATTGAATTAATTCCTAAAATTTTAGCTTACAAATTATATCGAAGTTTTGGATTCCCCAGAATCTTACCGATAAACTATACAATAAGTGCGCTCTATACATGCAATTCCCGTTGTAAAACCTGCAATATCTGGAAGAAAAAAGCAGAAAATCTGACCATTTCTGAATATGAAGAGATTTTTAAAAAATTAGGAAAATCACCTTACTGGATAACAATAAGCGGGGGAGAACCTTTTTTACGAGATGATCTGGTTGAACTCTGCAGAATAATCTATAAATATTCAAAACCCAAAATCATCAATATTCCTACAAACGGAATTCTATTAAAAAAGATAGTTCAAAATGTAAAGGATATAGCATCAGCATGTCCACAAACCCAGATTATCATTAATCTTTCAATCGATGCAATTGGACAGCAGCATGATGAAATTCGGCAGGTTCCGGGAAATTACGACAAGGTTATAAAAACCTTCAATAAACTAAAAGAGTTAAAAAATAAGAATCTCACAGTCGGTATTCATACTGTTATTTCAAAGTTCAATGTTAATGAATTTACTGCAATCTCCAATACACTTATGGAATTAAAACCTGATTCCTACATTACAGAGATTGCTGAGGAAAGAAACGAACTTGAAACTATGAACGCAGATATAACACCTGATATTACTTCATACCGTTCTGCAATCGATTACCTGATTCATAGAATTAAAAATGAAAAATTCAAAGGAATGAATAAAATTACTCAGGCATTCAGAATTGAATATTATAATCTGGTTAAGAAAATCCTACGGGATAAGACCCAGATTATTCCATGTTATTCCGGTATTGTATCTGCTCAAATTTCACCTGATGGTGAAGTCTGGTCTTGCTGTATAAAGGCTCTGTCATTTGGAAATCTGCGGGATAATAATTATAATTTTAAGAAAATCTGGTTCAGTAAGGAAATGGATAGGGAACGAAAATCTATTAAAGAAAAAGATTGCTATTGTCCCCTGGCAAATGCTTCCTATACAAATATGCTGATGAATATCCCAACTTTAACAAGAGTGTTTTCCCGAAGTTTTATTAAGTGGTGGAGTTAAAATGCACAAGCGAGTAATTGCTGTTGTGATGGCTCTTATAATTTTACTTTCTGTCTTGTATGTTTTTTATGGAAAGAACTGGTTAGCTGAACAGCAATATCTTCAGAAACAAAAAAGTTCTGAATTTATGAAAAATGAACTTATGGATAAGTTCCTTGAGATTCAAGAACAATCACAGGAAATATTAAATGAGATATTAAATCTGAGTTATGAAATTGAATTTTTCCCTGATCAGGAAATAATTTTTGAGCGAGAATGGAGCCGTAAGTTTGATTTTGAACTGACAAAAAAACCATATTTCGATCATAAATATATTTACCTTGTGTCCAAAAATGCTCTAAAAGTTTTTAATAAAAAATGCGAAAAAATGAAATGGGAAAAATCCTTCGTAAGTAGTATTATCAGCATTGAACTGATTGATGCTAATCGCTTGTTGGTTCTTACAAAAAATGAAAGAATTCTATGTCTTCATAGAGATAATGGAAAATTGGCATGGAAGATAGATAGCGGTTATATACCAGATGATCTTCAAGAAAAATATACTCTATTCCAAATTTCTCTTGATAAATATAAGCGACTTGACAGCAGTGTCATCCTGATGTTATCGAAAAACAAAATTAGTCTTTTGAATAATATAAATGGGAAAACTTTATCAACTTATATTGCAGAAGAGGAGATTCGTTTTATAAGCGATTTTGATATCCTGGAAAAATGTATTTATATTGTTGAAGGTGAGAATTTTTCCAAGATTGGATTAAAGGTCAAGAGTTAAAAAATGGCTTTAACAAAGGATTCTTATAAAGGAATTAATTACTGTATTCGTTGTGGAAACAAACTTACAATCCAGAACGATAATGAGGAAAAATTACGTCCTCATTGCGTTAAATGCGGTTGGATATATTATAAAAATCCCATACCGGCATCTGCCTGTGTAATTATAAACGAAAAAAAAGAAGTTCTAATAATAAAAAGAAAATTTGACCCGGGAGCTGGAAGATGGGCATTACCAAGCGGGTATATTGAGATAAATCAAAATCCTGATGAATGTGCCATTGAAGAAATGAAAGAAGAAACAGGATTGAATGGTGAAATTATAGAATTTCTCGGTTTTTATACTGATTTTTCTCCTTTATATGAAAAAGTGATTTCATTCGGCTTTCTTATGAAAGTCACTGGAGGTGAGCTTCAAGCTGGTGATGATGCAGCTGAAGCGTGCTATGTGGCGTTTGATGACTGCCCGGAAATAGTGTTTCCTTCCCATCGATATTTTTTAAAAAAAGTGATAGAAAAATTAAGCCACGAAGATTTAGCCACAGACTAACACAGATGACACGGATTTTACGGATTTGCACAGACAAAAAAGTAACAGTGTCATTCTTCCCGAAGTATTACGGGAATTGGGAATCTATTAGTACTGCAGAGATTCCCTCTTTCGAGGGAATGACAAAAAAAAATGAATTTTTTATAAAAAGAAATTCGTGATTATTCGTGTTAATTCGTGGCTAAAAAAAAGAGGAAATATGGAGATAAACAAAAAATATGAACCTCAAAAAATAGAGAAGAAATGGTATAAGTACTGGATAGAAAATGGTTATTTCTCACCTAAAATAGATAAGAATAAAAAGCCTTTCACAGTTTTGATACCACCCCCGAATGTTACGAATATTCTACACATGGGTCACGTTCTGAATAACACTCTTCAGGATGTGATGATACGTTATAAAAGGATGACAGGAGTTCCAACTCTCTGGCTTCCCGGTGTTGACCATGCTGGAATTGCAACTCAGAATATGGTTGAGAAAGAACTGGCAAAAGAAGGTAAAACACGTCATGAAGTAGGTAGAGAAGAACTCATTAAACGAATCTGGAAGTGGAAGGAAGAAAAGGGTGGAAGAATTATCGAACAGCTCAAACAACTTGGTGCTTCATGCGACTGGAACCGTCAGAGATTCACTATGGACGAAGGGCTTTCTGAAGCAGTTAAAGAAGTTTTCATCAGGCTTTATGAAAAAGGTCTTATCTATAAAGGCAAGCGTATTATAAACTGGTGTCCTCGTTGTGTTACTGCTCTTTCCAATGATGAAGTTGAACACGAAGAAAAAATGGGAAACCTTTGGGATATTAAATACCCTTTCAAAGATGGAAAAGGATTTGTTACTGTTACAACTACACGCCCTGAAACCATGCTCGGTGATACTGCTGTTGCAGTTAATCCCAAAGATAAACGTTACAAAAACCTGGTTGGCAAAACTGTTATCCTGCCTTTAATTAACAGGGAAATCCCGATTATTGCAGATAAATATGTTGATCTGGAATTTGGAACAGGATGTGTGAAAATAACCCCTGCACACGATCCAAACGATTATGAAATTGGTCTCAGCCACAATCTCGAGCAGGTTATAGTTATGGATGAACATGCTGTTATGAACAAAAATGCAGGTAAAGAATTTGAAGGCTTGGATAGATTTGAAGCGCGGGAGAAAGTAGTTGAACGTTTAAAAGAATTGGGACTTTTAGGTGAGATCAGGCAGCATAAACACGCAATTGGTCAATGCTATCGCTGTGATACTCCTATCGAACCTTATCTTTCAGATCAGTGGTTCGTTAAAATGAAACCACTCTCAAAAAAAGCGATTAAAGTTGTTAAAGAAGGAAAAATTAAATTTCATCCTCAAAGATGGTTAAAGGTTTACCTGCACTGGATGGAAAATATCCGTGACTGGTGTATTTCACGCCAGATATGGTGGGGACACAGAATCCCGGTTTACTATTGCCAGAACTGTGAAGAAATTGTTGTTGCCAAAGAAGAACCAAAAACCTGTCCAAAATGCGGTCATAAAGAATTCAAACAGGATGAAGATGTACTCGATACCTGGTTCTCAAGCTGGCTCTGGCCATTTTCAACCTTTGGCTGGCCCAATGAAACTGCAGACCTTGAATATTTCCTTCCCACGAATTTACTTGTAACCGGACCGGATATCATTTACCTGTGGGTTGCCAGGATGATAATGGCTACGCTTGAGTTCAAAAATAAAATACCCTTTGATACAGTTCTTCTTCATGGAATGGTTCGTGATGAAAAGGGTGTGAAAATGAGCAAATCTCTGGGGAACTCACCTGATCCTTTGGATATAATTGAAAACGTTGGAGCAGATGCACTTCGATTCAGCATAATCTTTGCCAGCCCCAAAGGTCAGGATAGCTATTATTCCAATTCTATCCTGGAAACAGGGAGAAACTTTGCCAACAAGATATGGAATGCTTACCGCTTCATTATGATGAATGTGGAAAAGATAGAAGGACTTCCGAAAATAGATGAACTGAAATTGGAACTTGCTGATAAATGGATCTATAGCAGGCTGAATGAAGTTATAGAAAAAACCAGGAAAAATTATGAATCTCTTCGTTTTAATGATGCTGCAAACACATTGATGGATTTCATCTGGAAAGAATTCTGCAGTTGGTATTTGGAGCTTTCCAAGGACAGGATTTACAATAAAAATGATAAACAAGGTCAGCTGACGACAACGTTCATTCTTTTTGATATTCTACAACAATCTATGAGAATGTTGCAACCGATCATGCCGTTTATTACAGAAGAGATATGGCAGGGAATTAAGCATTATTTC
>DAOVQH010000164.1 GCA_030628755.1 Candidatus Cloacimonadota bacterium
CGAAAATGAATGCCGGTAATATTATAAAGAATAATATTATGATTTTTGTCAGATTTTCTTTTTTTAACATTTTTATTCTCCTTTTCTTAATTAATTTTAAGGGTTCTGAAAAAATACCATTTGCTTGTCATTCCGTACTTGATGCGGAATCCAATATCCTTTCCCCACTTTCGTGAGGACAAGTATTTCAATGGATTCCCGTTTTCACGAGAATGACAGATAAAATGAAATTCCTCATTTTTCAGAACTCGTTAATTAATTTTCCTATGTCAGGACAGGCTCAGTGTGACAAAAGAAGGTGGTTTTATTCAAACTTATAATTCTTCTTTTGTGCCTGTTCAATTATTGCATTGATGATCGCAGCATCGAGCGTGTTATCCTGAAGTTGACTGCGCTGCTCAGCTACGTATTTACGTCTTTCTTCGTTTAGTTTATTTATCTTTTCCTGCAATTCTTTTCGCATCGCTGCTTTTTCTTCTACGTAAGCTTTACGTTCTTCCGGACTCATGCCTTTCATCTCTTCAGGAAGTTCTTCTTCTTTGAGTTCTTCTATATTAACAGCACCTTCTTCTTCTGCATCCACCAGGTCCCAGGCAATGTTTTTGTATTGACCGGTAGATTTGGTTACAGCCCGTTGAGTATATACACCAGCACCAAGTGCCATAGCATTTTTATCCTGCTCTGCCTGTCGCTGCTTGAATTTTTTTCCTTCCCTGCCATAGGCTATGTATGTTTTATTCAATTCGTCACTTAGTTGCATTATTTCTTCATCTTGTGGTGAATCGATGTGAACGATCTGCTGGTTCTGGTCGATATTCATATATTTTCCATCAGCTCGGTCTGCTCCGTCTTTCCACCAGGTATCGATACCTTCTTTGTAGTCACCGCAAAATATCGTATTTACAATTATTCCTTTGGAAATAGCTTGCTTGCAGGCTTCTTTATAATTCACTTTTCCCTGGGTGAAAGGTTCATTTCCAGCTATGAAGATAATCTTGAGTTCCTCGTTGCTTTCACTCCAGTGCAGACCATTCACAGCAGATTGAATAACCTGTCCGCAATATTCATCTCCGCCATTTGTTCGCAGGATGAATAGTTCTTCTGATATTTTATCGAGGTCCTGTGAGAGTTCTACTATCATGCGGATGTAACCTTCTTTTGCGGGAATACTGCTCTTCCCGTATTCATAAAGGGCAACGTAAAGCTCGATTGTTTCACCTTCTCTTTTGGAAAGAGCCAGTTCATTTACGATTTTCCAGAGCTGGGATTTTGCCTGCCCGATAAGACCTTCCATGCTGCCGCTGGTATCCAGAAGAATAGCTAGTTCAACTTTCGGTGCTGTTTCCTTGGCCAGCAATCCGACTGCAGAAAACAGGATAACACCAGCCAGAGCGATCTTTAAAAATTTATTCATAATAGTTCCTCCAATTTCTTTGTTGTTTTTTATCACATACCAAGAATTGAAATTCAATAAAAATGAGTCAATGAAATAATGAAAAAACCTTCGGATTGATTGAACGAAGTGAGACCTTCCGACTTCGCTATCTCCTTGAAAAAACTATAGTGAACAAGAAAGCTACGCCGGACGGGTGCGAATGGTTGATTGTGTAAAATTTTCACAATTTTGGTTACACTTATATTATTTATTTTGAAATCTTAAAAAAGAAGGTAAAACACAACAGATTTAGAAAACCGGATAGATATAATGGTCTATAAATTACACGAGCTAACTTACGAGGAAATAAAAATAGTTGACTCCGCCTTCGCTTTATTAAAAAGAAGAGTATGACAATGATAAGATCGAGTAAGCTATGGAGTGACAAGCCCTAACGGTTGACTCACAATAATTTGAACCGTTGCGACCTGTCTCGCCGAAGTTTTACGAAGGCGGAAGTTCTCGTAAACTCGACCGTTCGCAAGGTTTTAATTTGAACAAAGCGGATTATGAGCGGCTGGGGGTGTCCAGCTTCTCTGTACCACTCGTGAGTGGTCAGATACGCCGGGACAAGGAGGAGTTTATATAAATGAAAAAAGAGATCATAAAAACTCTGACAGCAGATTTTGAATCTTATTCAAATATAACGGTAAATGAGATCGAATTCTGGTTTGCCAGAGATCTTCAGCATTTGCTGGGTTATACCGAATGGCGTAATTTCACAAAAGCAATAAATAAAGCCAAAACATCGTGTGAAACCGCTGGTCATCGGATTTCAGACCATTTTGTTGAAGTCAACAAAATGGTTAAGATCGGTTCTGAAACAGAGCGTGAAATCAGTGATCTTATGCTTACACGATTTGCCTGTTATCTGATTGCGCAAAACGGCGATCCTAAAAAAGAAGAAATTGCTTTTGCTCAAAATTATTTTGCGGTTAAAACTCGTAAATTTGAGATCATCGAACAGCGAATAAAAGATTGGGAACGATTAAATGCCCGTCAAAAGCTAACACTTTCCGAAAAGGAACTTTCCCAACTTATCTATGATAGAACAGGGGATGATAGAAATTTCGGTATTATTCGTAGCAAAGGTGACAAGGCTTTGTTTGGTTTTTCTACAAGAGAAATGAAAAGTAAATTGGATATCAAATCGAATCGTCCGTTGGCAGATTTTTTACCGACAATTACAATAAAAGCAAAAGATTTTGCCACAGAGATCACTATTTTCAATATACAAGATAAAGATATAAAAACCGGACAGCAAATATCATGGGAACATATCAGAAATAATAAGGGAGTCAGAAAATTATTACTTGAACGAGGTATAAAACCCGAAGAACTGCCTGCTGACGAAGATGTTAAGAAATTAGAACGAAGGGTGAAATCGGAAGATAAAAAGTTTTTAAAGAATCCGGAGAAACTATAAAAAACAGGCAAAGACACGCAAAAGCTGGAAGATAAAATAGATTTAATGGTTTATAAATTATATGAACTAACTTATAATGAAGTTAAAATTGCTGATATCGCCTTCGCTATGTCAAAAGAAGAGTATGAAAACTTCCGAAGTTTTCCAAGAAAGAAAATCTTCCGTATGAAACTTCGGAAGTTTAGAGGAGAATGAAAAAATGGAAATCAATGAAATTATCGAAGAATTAAAATATTTTAAAGGTTATTTCCCTAAAGAAGCATTAGAGCAGGCAATAGAAAAAAAGGAAGAGATTATTCCGGAATTAATAAATCAAATTGAATGGGCTATAGAGAATATTAAAATTTTAGAAGAAGAAAATCATCATTTTGGGTATCTTTATGCTTTTTTCCTGCTTGCTCAATTCAGAGAGAAAAGAGCTTTTCCGTTAATAGTAAGATTTTTCACAATTCTCGAAGGTGATGGATATTATTTTACAGGTGATATAATCACAGAAAACCTGGATGAAATTCTTACCTCTGTTTATGATGGGAATTTAGATATGCTGAAGAAAGTTATAGAAAATAAGACAATTAATGAATTCATCCGGTCCGCTTTCATGGATTGTCTTATGATCTTATATAAATTTGAAGAGATCAAAAGAGATGAGTTGATCACTTATTTCAGGTCTTTGTTTAATGAAAAATTGGAAAGAGAATATTCCTATATATGGCAAAATTTAGTCAGTAATTGTGCTGAAATATTTGCTGAAGATTTGATCGATGAAATTAATCAGGCATACGAAAAAGATTTGATAGATCAGTTCGAACTACCACAAGAGGAAATAATCGAAGCAATAAAGACAAAATATTATCAGTATAGTCATTTTGGAGAAATGGAAAAAATTGATGACACAATAAAGGAAACTGAATGGTGGGCTTGTTTTAAAAATGATAACGAAGAATTAGTCGAACCCCCAAAAGTTGAAGAGAAATTTACCACAAATACGAATAAAATAATTTCAGATGGTACAATTCCGTATAAAAAAGAAACAAAAAAGATCGGTCGGAATGAACCTTGTCCTTGCGGAAGCGGAAAAAAGTATAAGAAATGTTGCGGGAAAATAATTACAGAAAAAACGGAGGATAAAAAAATGGCAGGAATTTATCATATTAAAACTACTTTAAGTGATTATTCTTTGAGAGTTCGAGGATATCCTTATCGAGTAATTGCAATCGATGGTAATGATAGTTTATATAAACTTGCAGAAGCAATTTTGGACTCATTTGATTTTGATATGGATCATTGTTTTGGATTTTTTGATAATTTGAAGAATTTTTATCAATCAAGGGAAGGTTATGAACTTTTTGCTGATATTGGAGAGTCAGTGAAATTTCCGGGAGTTAAAGAAACAAAGATCGAAGATGTCTATAATGAGATCAATAAGAAAATGCTTTTTTTCTATGATTATGGTGATAGCTGGCGATTTATAACACAGCTTATAGCTGTTCAGGAATTAAAGAGTGAAAGCAGAAAACCGCAGATAGTTAAATCCGTGGGAATTGCGCCGGAACAATATCCGGAATGGGATGATGAGGAATAACTCCTGTTCAAACTTCCGAAGTTTTTGAAACTTCGGAAGTTTAAGCACATTCATTCGTAGATTCCCGCTTTCGAGGGAATGACAGTTCTTCTTGCTTTTCTCACTTTCCCTTTTGTTAAAAGGGAATTTATAAGCCAACCAAAGGTTGGTAAACCTCGCGCTTACTGCAAGGGATTCTCTTTCCCCCTTTTTACTTTTATCTTTATCCTTTTTCCTTCTTGTCACGCCGTCCTGTCTCGGCATAGCTTAAGCGAAGACGGAAGCAATATTCTTTATTTTTTATTCTTTGATCTTTGATCTTTTTACTTTTATCTTTATCCTTTTTCCTTTCTCAAAGCAGGCCTTGTCATCCGACATGGTAAAAGCTTTGAGTTATTATTCCTCCACCTCTATCCTTATTCCTTCCGAATGAGATGTGAATTCCGGGGCATACATGCACTGGATAGAAGTTATTCCATTCGAGAAATCTCCCAGGTGGGTCACACGCAGCGGATACTCAAAAACATAAGTTCCTTTGGGAAGATAATCGAAGAAGAAGTTGGTGGCAGCATCACGGGTACTTTCGTAGTAACCCAGACCATCCTGCCATTTGTAGCGGGAGATCACGTTTTCCGGCTCCAGGCTCGATGCTCTCATATCCTTCATGTGAACAAATTCCATATTTCTATCTACCCGAAGTTCGATGCGTACTTTTATCCTGTCACCAATGTTCAGTTTGGTTTTTTCCGTAACAGGTTCGATTACTTTTCCGGCATCGGAAAATTTTTCACGGAATAGCTGCTTTTTAAGTTTAAGCGGAGTTTCGTGTGGAGTTATTTTATCCAGGTCTTCAAAATATTGCCAGTAAAGCGCACCCCAGGCAACCACGTCATTTTTATTCGTAACTTTCACATTTCCCATTTTTGGTTTGATCTCATCAGCAGACCACGAAGTTTTGAAATATCCGGTTCCGGCTTCGATTTTCACGTCATCCATTTTGAATGGATCAATGAGCATGTTTCCCAGAGTTATCTCTGCGAGTTTGTCATTTTCCAGGAAATCTATTCCTTTTAGAAGCAGGGCATAACAGGCTTCCACGGTTGCTTTGGTTGTTTTCCAATCCTGGGTTTGTTTTTGTTTGAGCAGCCATACTTTCATGTTTTCCACAGATTCCTTATCCTGACCAGCTTCATCAAATGCTTCGATGAGCAAAGCTTGAGTCTCGATGGGAGCCTGATACCAGTAATATCCCGCATAATTATCTTTCCAGTACATTCCCATTTCTTCAGAATAGAGCGAGAATTCCTTGAGCGATGCGATTATGTTTTTTGGCGTTTCTTTATCATCGTACCGATGCAATGCCAGCGAGATCATTCCCTGCATATATTTGCTTTTATTCAGCCAGTATTTTTTTGCCTGTCCTTTGAAATATTTGAATGCCTTTTCATTCCTGTCGTTTATGGGAATATCTTTGAAATAACTTCTGGAATACAGGTATTGGATCTGAATGCTGGAAATATGGTCGTCATCCATATCGCTGGCATGTTTCAGCAGCCACTCGTAATCTTCCC
>DAOVQH010000178.1 GCA_030628755.1 Candidatus Cloacimonadota bacterium
AAACAGGATGTTTGTGTTACATTTTTCCGTTTCCCACCATAATTTGTCCCACAGATATCGCACCATCATTAGAGGGTAAAATCGAGGGCACAAAAACTGTAAAGTTATTTTTCTTTAAAACCTTGCTGATTCCTTCCAGAAGGACTTTGTTCTGCATCACACCACCTGAAAGAACCACCTTCTTTAATCCTGTTTTCCTGTGTGCTTTTTTAACTGCTTCCAATGTAAAATTAATAATTGTACTATGAAATTTCCCTGCAATTATGTGGCGAGGTTCTTTTCTTTGAACATCGTTCGCAACAGCCCGGATCAATGGGATAATGTCTATCGTATTTTTTTCCAGATTGTAAGGATAATTATCTTTTCCTGAAATGCCTTTTTCTCCACTTAGAAATTCCAGTGCCATTGCAGACTGAGCTTCAAAAGTGATTTCAGGAAAAAGACCGAGCATTGCAGCAATGCAATCGAAAAGCCTTCCCATACTGGAAGTCTGGAAAATATTGAATTTATTTTCTATCTGTTTTGAAATAATTCTCTTCTCGATTTCGGAAATTTTTTCTAAGAAATCCGGGTCAATTCCAGACTCCAATAAATATGCATAAGCTATCCTGATAGGATGTTTAATAGCAGCATCTCCACCGGGAAGCGGCATATAGTTCAGGTGGAAAAGTCTTTCAAACCCTGCATAATCTGCCAGAAAAATCTCACCGCCCCAGATAGCTCCGTCTGTTCCGTAACCGGTGCCGTCATAAGCGATACCGATAACCGGTTCATCCAGGTGGTGTTCTACCATTATTGCAGCAATATGAGCGTGATGATGCTGGACTTTCTTCAAAGGAAGTGCTGTGCTTTCTGCAAATCGGGTGGTCATATAATCAGGATGCAGATCACAGACAATTAGTTCCGGTTTGAGCTTGAACCATTTTTTATATTTTTCCAGGGTATCCGTGTAAAAATCCAGTGTTTGCTTACTGTTGGAATTTCCAATATATGGCGAAAGAAAAAACGAATCTTCCTTGCTGAGTGCGAAAGTAATTTTTAATTCTGCACCGGCACCAAGCGTCTGAACGGTTTTAAAAGGAAGTTTTATGGGAGACGGAACATATCCGCGTGATCTTCGCATCATCACATTTTGCGTTCTGGAAGAGCGTATCACCGAGTCATCACTGCGGTTCAGGATGGGACGATCGTGCGTCAGAAAGAAATCACAAAGTCCGCTAAGTTCTTTTTCCTCAGCAGCGATGGGCTCATCTTGATAGTTACCGGACGACATTATTAGAAATGGAAGTTCGTTGCTCAGGAGTTGATGATGGATTGGTGCGTAGGGTAGGAAAACTCCGAGGTTCGGATTTTGAGGAGCTACGTTATCTGCTATTTTTTTTTCTCGTTCCCAAGCCCCAGCTTGGGAATGTTTTTCTTTTAACGCTCCGGCGTTTCCTGAAACAGAGTTTCTTTGGCTATTGCGTTCCCAAACGGAGTTTAGGAACGAGCGGGAGTCTGATGAGTTTGTGAACGAGCGGGAGTCTGATCTTTTTTCTCGTTCCAATGCTTCTGCGTGGGAACGCTCTTCTTCTAACGCTCCGGCGTTTCCTGAAACAGAGTTTCTTTGGCTGTTGCGTTCCCAAACGGAGTTTGTGAACGAGCGGGAGTCTGATGAGTTTGTGAACGAGCGGGAGTCTGATGAGTTTGAGAACGAGCGGGGGTCTGATCTTTCATCTCGTTCCAATGCTCCAGCTTTGGAACGCCTTTCTTCAAAAGCTCCTGCGTTTATTCGGAGTTCTCTTTTCAACAAAATAACTATCGGTGCTGCAGGGGATTTCAGCAGTTCATATTGCTCTTCATTTATTTCTACAACTTCAGATATTTTTTCAGGATAACACATCACAGCAAAAGGTTTGTGTGGACGGTCTTTTCTTTTCCGTAGTTCTTCGACAGTTTCAAAATTCGTTGCATCGCAGGCAATATGAAATCCACCGATGCCTTTTATTCCAATTATTTTTCCTTCTTTAAGAAACTTAATTGTATTTTCAATCGGGTCGCCTTCCACTTCTTTAAAATTCTTATCCAGGAATTTCAATTGAGGACCGCAGGTTGGACAGGCGATCGGCTGAGCATGAAATCTCCGATTTAAAGGATTTGTGTATTCGCTGTTACAATAATCACACATCTTGAAACTTTTCATAGAAGTGACCGGACGGTCGTAAGGTGTATTTTCAATTATTGAATATCGCGGACCACAATTTGTGCAATTTATGAAAGCATAGTTAAAACGTGGATCAGACCTGTCGAATAATTCCCGAACACAATCTTCACAAACAGCAAGGTCAGGAGATATCTGGGTTGAACCATTACTATTTTGACTTTGTTGGATGGTAAATTCCGTATAGGGAACATCTTCTTTTTCCTCGATATGGAATTTCCTGATAAATGCAGCAGGCGGATGTTCTTTTTTTATCCTCTCAACGAATAATTCCAGCTTCTTTTCGGAACCACAAATTTCGATTTCCACACCAGAAGTAGAATTAAGAATATATCCTTTTAATCCCAGTTCTACAGCCGCTTTATAGACGAACGGTCTGAATCCCACACCTTGAACGATTCCATTGATTTTTAATCTTAACATCAGTGTTATTTTCCTTATTTTTCGAGTTGCATCTTTCCTTTTTTTATGGCTTAAAAGTCAAGTGAAATTAATTTAAAAAAGGGCTATTAATTATTATTATGTAACAAAAATATAAATGAATTATTAACGGATATATGATAAACTTTTTGCTTGACACTCAAGCATAATATTTAATGAAAGTTCACAAACTAAGGAGGAAAATCATATGGGAAAAGTTGCAATTACATTAAACGGTTCTGAACCAAAAAACATTTATCCGACTATAACGATCGCAGTATCTGCATTAGCCTGTGGAGATGAAGTACTCATTTTTGTTCTGCCAAGCGGATTACCGGTTTTTACAGAGGGGAAAATTGCTGAGCTTAATAAAGCTGTACCAGCATTGCCTGATCTTGAAGAAATGTTTGAGGGCTATCAAGCACTTGGTGGACGCATTCTTGTCTGTGAATTAGGATTTGAGGTTCATGGTTTAAAAGAAGAAGATTTGATCGAAGGTTGTGAAGTAGTTGGAGCTACAACATTTGTTGCTGAAGCTCAAGGTGCTCAATTAACATTTTCATTCTAAAAATAAAATAGGAGGAGATAATGGCTGTAAAAACATTAGATTGCTTAGGTCTTAAATGTCCGCAACCCATTCTTAAAGTTGTTGCATTAGTGCCTACTATGGAAGCTGGTGACATTCTGGAAGTTAAAGCAGATTGCCCATCATTCCCAACAGATATCAAAGCATGGTGTGGCAGAACAGGTAAAACACTGCTTTTCTGTATGGATGACGGTTCCGGAGCTTTTTCCGCGCAAATCCAGTTTTAATGCATTGAAGGAGTGTATAATTTTATGCACTCCTTTCTTTTAAATATTAATGAGTTCTGCAAAATAGAGTGTTTTTCACCTCACCTCAATCCTCTCCGGCAGTTGCCGGAGAGGAAGTTCTTTGTTCTCCTTCTCCTCGACTGTGTCCGGCTTTTGACGGATAGGAGAAGGTCGGGATGAGGTGGATATGATAAGAAAATGAATATTAGCTGGAGCATTAGCTAATTTCATTAATAAAAAGAAATTAACTGTCATATTTGGGGCAGAAGGTAGTTAAAATAATTTTTGTGATTTTAACTTATTTATTTGCAATAAGTTAGAAATTTTGCAGAACCCTTTTAAAATTAATTGTAATGAGGATAAATGGAAAAAGAAAATTTTAAACCTCAAATAGTTGGTTTTTTATGCAATTGGTGCACTTACGCAGCGGCAGATCAGGCAGGAGCTTCCCGCAAAGAAATTGATTCTTCTCTGAATGTTGTGCGTGTAATGTGTTCCAGCAGAATTGACCACAATTTATTATTAAATACATATTTCAGTGGAGCAGACGGAATTCTGGTTGCGGGCTGACATCCAGGAGATTGTCATTACCAGGTTGGTAATTATTATGCAAGACGAAGATTTGCTTTATTAAAAAAAGTAATGCAAACTTTAAATATTGATCCTGAAAGGATTCAACTATCCTGGATTTCTGCTTCAGAGGGAAAAAGATATATAGAAGTCGTGAACGAGTTTTCCGAAAAGATCAGGAAGCTCGGTCCGAATCCAATAAAATCAGATACTCACCTTTAATGCAATATATGAAAATAAAACACATCACTCGAAATAGATATTTTATTGAAAATACAAATTCAAAATCATTTTAAGGAAATCAGATGGATAATCCAGAAAATGTTTTAATTATCGGTTCCGGTGTTGCTGGAATGGAGGCAAGTTTAATGCTTTCTAAAGCAGGGAAGAAAGTATATCTCGTTGAAAATCTTCCCATAATAGGCGGGAAGATAATCAAGAATGAAGAATCATTTCCCAATATGGAATGCTCAACCTGCCTGGTTGCACCTATCCAGCAGGAGATACTTCAAGATGCAAATATTGAAGTTCTGACCTTGAGCACTGTGGAAAAAGTAACCAGTAAACCGGGAGATTTTAAGGTTACTGTCAGGAAGAAAGCCCGATATGTGAGCCTGGAAGCCTGTCTTGGCTGCGGGGCGTGTTATCCTGTCTGTCCGGTTGTTCTCAAGAATGAATGGGAAGAAAACCTGATGGACAAAAAAGCAGTTTATGTTCCCTGTTCCGGTTCACTTCCCAATGTTCCTGCGATCGATGCTTCTCAGTGTCTTCATCTTAATGGAAAGGATAAAAGCTGCAATAAATGTGTGGAAGCCTGTATGTTCGGTGCAATAGAATTTACCCAGAAAGATGAAGAACTCAAACTCGATGTTACCGGAATAATCGTTGCCACAGGCTTTGAACTGTTCAATGTTCAGGAATTAGAAAATCTTGGTTATGGAAAATATCCGGGAGTTTATACTGCATTTGAATTTGAACGATTATTTGCTTCAAACGGTCCTACAGAAGGAAAGCTTTTTCTGCGTGATTCGGAAAAAACTCCGGATTCGGTTGCTATCGTTCATTGCGTTGGAAGAGATGATGTGGGATATTGTTCTAATATCTGCTGTATGTCTTCTTCCAAACACGCCCGTTTTATTAAACATAATTTACACGATGCAAAAATCTATAATATTTATTCTGATATTTGCCTGCCGGATAAATCATATCAAAAATTCTTTGATGAAACCAAATCGCACGATACCAAATTTATTTTCCAGTCCGACAGAAAAAAGATGAATATTTCCAAGAAAGATGGGAAATTGGAAGTTTCCTATTTCAATGGAAAAGAAACGAAAGAATCGATCCTGGTTGATATGGTAATTCTAGCAAATGCTCTGCGACCTTCCGATACGATCGAAGAATTATCAAAAGCATTAGAAATTAAGCGAGACTCTTTTGGATTCATAGAAACCGAATCTTCAAAGCTCGGATCTGTGGAAACTTCCAGACCCGGAATTTTTGTGGCAGGATGCGCTGAAGGTCCCAAAGATATTCAAGGTTCAGTAATACAGTCTGAAGCTGCAGTAGCAGGAATATTATCGATGCTTGATCAGTAAGCTAAGGGAAAAAAGACGAGTGAAATTGAATATCCAATATCGAACAAGGAATTATGAATTATGAAGGAAAGGAAGAATAACTTCGGACTTCGAGATTCCTTGTTCATCATTGGAGATTCAGAAAAGAA
>DAOVQH010000293.1 GCA_030628755.1 Candidatus Cloacimonadota bacterium
GCTTTCTCCATTTTTTTCCACTGTTTCTAATTCAAAACCATCTAAAGAGAACTGAATTTCTGTGGTTCTCTTTCCATAAGAATAATGTTCGAATAATTTTTTATCAGTATTTTCCGCGATATCAACCCTGGCAGCAAAAATATTGCTACATACCATTAAGAAAAACAGAAATAGCATTATCTTTTTCACAAATCCTCCAAACAAATTATTTAATCATTAATATCAAAAATATACACACCCTGCCTGGTGGCTGCAAAGACCTTTCCGTTCTTAAGCACAGCTTTGTAAGTATATCCAATATCATCTTTATCGACTTTCCCCAAATAACCCGGATTTTCAATATTGGAAATATCAAATAAATAAATACCTCCAGCATGAGAACTTAAAACCAGGTAGTCATTTTCAGCATCAATTGTATAGATAAGCTCACCGATATCTTTAATATAAACCATTTCAGGATTGGCTATATCAGAGATATCGAAAATGGCTAATCCAGCCTCTCGAATTGCTATACAAGCATAATTGTCAACAATCTTTACATCCAATGCTTCACCCGGAGTATCGGTTGTACTGAGGACTTCTCCGTTATCTTTATCCACAATATGAAAACCATATTGCTGGGCAGCTATCACAATATATTCCTCATTCATATCAAATCCACTGATAGAATTCTGGAATATTAATTTAGTCACAGATTGGGGATGCCATGTAGAGTCACATAATCCGTACAGAAAATTATTCCCATTCGTCCAGAAAAGAATTCCTCCATAACTATCACTAGCAAAAGCTTCCATTTGATAAACACTACTGGTTTCTCCGTCAATCTGGAATATCAGGTCAGGTTCACTTTTATCAGTAATATTATAGATATTAATACTGGCAGGACTTCCATATTTATCATAAACAAAAAGTAGATTTTCTTCGTCAACTGCTACAATTTTTCTAACATTTTCAAAAGGAACAGGATTAGTAATAAACAGGGTGTCAAAATGACAAATCTGAGTACGGGTCAAATAATTATAAATTGAAAATCCTTGCTGGTCTTCCGCAATAAAAAGCAGGCTATCAGAAACTGAAATATCTCTGGCATATCCTCCTGTTGGAAATACAAATTCTATACTTAAAGCCTCATTAAAAATTGAAGGTTCACTTGGTTTTGCACAACTTGTAATAATAAAAAATAAAACAACCCATACTGGTATACTTTTTATAGAAAACATTTTCATTCAATCTTCCTTACTATAAATAAATTTCTTTATAATAAATGCATTTTTTATTCCATAATTATTAAATGAATTTTTATGAAAGCAAAAAAACTGGTGGAGCATAGCGGGTTCGAACCGCTGACCTTCCCGATGCCATCGGGACGCTCTCCCAGCTGAGCTAATGCCCCCACCAGATTCGAAAATTGAGATTGCCTTTCTATCGTCAAGGATTTTGTAATTTCATTTTGTACTGAATTTCCCTGCCAATATTGAAAAAAACTTTACTTCAAAATTTAAAATTTATAAATGGTGCTGATTCAAATTTTGATGGAGGATAGATGAAAAAATCCGGTTTGGTATTATTAATTCTGCTTGCTTTTAGTCTTTTAACAGCTGAGAATGATTTGATTCTTGAAATTGAAATTTCTGGAAATCAAAATATAGAAAAAGAACTCATACGTTCTCTTATTTTACTTGAAGTTGGTGATATTATAACAACTGATGATGTTTCAAAATCTATAAATAATCTCTACCAACTTGGAGTATTCGAGGATATTATAATCGAGAAAAACGAACTCCCACAGGGGCTTTCTATGCAAGTCATCGTAAAAGAATTTCCAATAGTAAATTCAATCGAGATATCAGGAAATAAGAAACTCTCTGAATCAAAAATAATGGAAGTAATTAACCTGAAAAAAGGAAGCTACTGGTCACCATTCTTAAAATCTGAAGTTAAAAATGCCATCTCTGAGGAATATAAGAAAAAAGGCTTTCATCTTGTGGTTATGGACTTCCGAGCTATAGACCTGGATCAAAATAAGGTTGACCTTTTTATAGACATCGATGAAGGAGCTAAAGTAGCTATTAAAAAGATTAAAATTTATGGGAATAAAAAGATAACAGCTAAAAAGCTCCTTGGTAAAATGAAGACCAAGAAAGCAAGTCTTTTACGCTCCGGGAAGTTCGATAGGGAAAAATTTGATGAAGACCTTGAAAATATAATTACCTATTATAATAAAAAAGGCTTTATAGACGCCCGAATAATTTCCTGGGAAAAGAAACTGGTGGAAGACAAATTTCTAATTGATATCTATCTTTATGAAGGAAAACAATTCTATTTTGGAAAAGTTCTCGTTGCTGGTAATGAACGATTTACAGATGAGTTAATTACTTCCCAATTTAAATTTCAAGATGACGAAGTGTTCAACCTTGAGAAATTTAATAAACAGCTAAGTTCTATTGCTTCCATGTATTATGAAGAAGGTTACATTTATGCTACATTTGACCATGAACTACAAAAATCTGCTGAAAAGATCAATATTCAACTTAATATCAGAGAAAATACAAGAGCCAGAGTCAGAAAAATTCATATAAAAGGAAACCGCAAGACCAAGGAAAAAGTCATTCGAAGGCATCTGGTAATTGCTCCTGGAGATTATTTCCAGCAGTCCAAAATTATGAAAAGCCAGCAGAATATTTACAATATGGGATTCTTTGAACCTGATATATACCTGGATAATCCCAAAATAATTAACCAAAATGGTGATATCGACCTTGTAATAAATCTGAGTGACAAGATCTCCGGTACTGCAAATGGCGGAATTGCTGTAAACAGTCAGGAAGGAATTGTCGGACAATTGGCAGTTACACATAATAACCTTTTTGGTAATTCCTGGCAAAGTGGAGTTAAATGGGAATTTGGCGGGAAAATCCAAAATTTCAGTTTTAATTTCACTAATCCATATTTCATGGATACCTCCACTCTTGTTGGGTTTGATATTTACTTAACAACAAAAGAATGGAGCACTTACAAAGTTAGAACAAAGGGTGGATCAATTCGACTTGGTCATCCGTTAGGTTTTTTAAATTATTCCAAATTAGTTGGTGGTTATTCCTTCTATTCCAAAAAATACTCAATATTAAAAGGTGATGAAGAAGATGCATCAGAAACTTTAAAAGACCTTGATAAAAAGGGCTGGCAAAATACCAGCTCATTTTCTCTGACATTTTCCCGTGATAGTCGTGATAATGTTTTCTTCCCAACCTCCGGTTCTTATTTCACATTATATTCTGAATTAGCAGGTGGTCTTCTTCAAGGAGATTTTA
>DAOVQH010000021.1 GCA_030628755.1 Candidatus Cloacimonadota bacterium
GATAAGGCTTTCTCGATCAGCTCCTTTTCCTTTTCAACATCTTCAATAGTTTTTGGTTTCACATCATCAGGAATTTCTTCCAAACCGTATTTCCATTTCAGGAATCGTTTGCCTGTCATTGGATATAAAGCACATATAAGTTCATCATCAAGATTTTTTGCCAGACCTTTTACTTCTTTTTTCACTTTTGGAAGTTCCGGTTCGATAATATCACCCGGTCGAGTAGTAATGGGTTTTTCCCCACGGGGATAGCCTTTGAGAGCTTTTTTCTGAACTCTGGGATCAATGGGTTTGGTTGTTTTACCATAAAGTCCGAAACACAGGTCTTTTACCTGTTCGGATATTTGAGAATATTCTCCTTCTTCTTTGTCGTAAAGAACATTATTTACAGCTTGAATTCCAACGATCTGGCTGGTGGGAGTAACCAGCGGAACCTGACCGAGATCTTTTCTAACCCTGGGAAGTGCTTCAAAAACATCATCCAATCGGTCAAGTGCATCCATCTGACGCAACTGATTGACCAGATTGGAAAGCATTCCACCCGGAGTTTGATGCAGGATAACGTTGGTATCAATAATGGAGAGTTTTGTTTTATCAAGATAGTGCATGTATTTAGGAACTATCTTTTCCATTTCTTTGCCAATTTCTGCAATTTTCTTAATATCAAATCCAGTGTCGCGATTGGTTCCCAGAAGAGAAATAACCAGGGGTTCTACAGCAGGATGAGAAGTACGATATGCATAGGGAGATATACATGTATCTATAATATCCACACCAGCTTCAATAGCCTTGAAAAGTGCGAGGTCAGCCATACCAGAAGTGAAGTGGGTATGAAGATGGATAGGGATCTTTGTTTGTCGTTTCAGAGCACGAATCAAGTTATAAACATCATACGGGGAAATTAAACCAGCCATATCTTTTATGCAGATTGTATCAGCACCGATTTTTTCAAGTTGTTTGGCTTTATCAAGGTAATAATCCAGGTTATAGGCATCTCCGCCCATTCTCGGTTCAGTCAAAGAATAGCAGATAGTACCCTGAAAATGCTTTTTATTTTTTTTTATTATCCTTACTGCAGTTTCAAAATTCCTGAAATCATTTAAAGCATCAAAAACTCGGAAAATATCGATTCCATTGTCGCAAGCACGCTGCACAAAATTCTCAACAACATCATCAGCATAATTGCGGTATCCCACCAGATTCTGTCCACGAAGTAACATTGAGAACGGAGTTTTTTTAATGTATTTTTTCAGTGTCCTGATCCTTTCCCAGGGGTCTTCATTCAGGAAGCGATGCATTGTATCGAAAGTTGCTCCACCCCACATTTCAAAGGAGTAATACCCGATCTCATCCATCATTTCAGCAACAGGTATCATATCTTCGGTTCTGCCACGGGTTGCAAAAAGAGACTGATGACCATCACGCAGACTTAGATCCTGAATTTTAATTGGGTTTTCCGCTTTAGGACGTTTCGGGTCGTAATTCATCTTCGCCATTTCTAAAACGCCATGTTTATCAAATTTCATTTATTCCTCCAAAGTTTATTCAAATTTAATGCATTCCCAATCAGGTTTACCCCGTGTAATTCAGCTTGCTGAATATTTCACTGGGGGGATTGGGAACTAGAACAAACAATTTATCTAAAAAATCTTCAATGAATATTTTTTTCTTGTGCTCCATAGAAAATTCCTTTTGTTGTTACTTCTTCATAAAAGAACGGATTGATCCTAAATTCCTTATCAGTTAATATTTTTACATCAATGAATATATCATATTTATAT
The DNA here is from genome assembly GCA_030628755.1 of Candidatus Cloacimonadota bacterium. Classification (GTDB taxonomy): domain Bacteria; phylum Cloacimonadota; class Cloacimonadia; order Cloacimonadales; family TCS61; genus JACNIV01. Next base: position 1,782 of record DAOVQH010000021.1, read on the forward strand.
TCTGTTTCTCCAATAATTCCATATATCTCAAGGCTTTTATTTCTCTCAACTTTATCAAAAAGTAATACAATATCAAAATCACTATCCTGTCTAAAATCTTCGTTTACTCTTGAACCAAAAAAGTAAATTCCCCTATAGTCATTATATCTTTTTATCAATCGTTTGTTCAAATATATTAAAAAATCTTTCTGCATTATTTTATCTTTTTATCGTTCTTCTTTGTACAAGATATCTATTTCTCATAATTAATTCACGACCAAGCTGTACCCAGCGATTAGATTTATTATTTTCCTTTTCCTGCTCCTGTAAATAATACAGAACGCCCATGATTGCAGCTTTTAGCTTTTTAGATTTTTCCAAAATCTTTCCTAATGTTCCTTTTAAATAATTCCCGACTAACAATCGAGACGATTGCTCTACACCGGTATATTTCCATGTTTCTTAGGTGGAAGAGCTTCTTTCTTTGTTATCATGATTTCCAAGGCATCGATTAATCTTATGCGGGTTTCACTGGGTTGGATAACAGCATCTATATAACCACGTTCTGCTGCAATATAAGGTGTACTGAATTTCTCCTCATACTCAAGAATTTTTTCCTGTCTTTTAGCTTCTGGATCTTTTGCTTCTTTAATTTCTTTCCTATAGCTACCAACAATATTAACTGCACCTTGAGCGCCCATTACAGCGATTTCTGCAGAGGGCCAGGCAAAAAGTGCATCTGCTCCAAGATGCTGAGAACTCATAGCAATATAAGCACCACCGTAACTTTTTCTTGTAGTAACAGTCAGTTTAGGGACAGTTGCCTCAGAATAACTCCAGAGGATCTTGGCACCATGACGTATAACACCACCCCATTCCTGATCAGTACCTGGCAGGTAACCGGGTACATCTACAAAAGTGATAAGTGGAATATTGAAAGCATCACAGAACCTGATAAAACGGCAGATCTTATCAGAAGCATCGATATCCAGACAGCCAGCCAGGACCAGCGGTTGATTGGCAATAAATCCAACTGTTTTCCCATTCATTCTGCCAAAACCAATAACAGCATTTTCTGCAAAAAGCTCATGAGGTTCAAAGAATTCTCCATTATCACAAACCGAATGAATTACACCTCTCATATCATAAGCGGCTTTGGGATTATCCGGGACAATAGTATCAAGTTCAGGACACAAACGATGAGGATCATCGCCGGTCATTACAATCGGGGGGTCTTCCAAGTTATTATTTGGAAGATAGCTTAATAAAATCTTGATCTTATCAATAGCATCTTCATCACTTTCGCAGGCAAAATGAGCATTACCGCTTTTAGTGTTATTTGCAATTGCACCACCCAGTGCTTCAAAAGTAGTTTTTTCTCCGGTAACAGATTCAATTACACTGGGTCCGGTGATAAACATATAACTGCTGCCCTTAACCATAAAGACAAAATCTGTCATTGCAGGTGAATAAACAGCACCTCCAGCAGTAGGACCCATAATAGCAGAAATCTGGGGGATCACTCCTGAAGCCCTGGAATTACGGAAGAAAATATCACCGTATCCTTTCAAAGAATCAATACCTTCCTCCACACGAGCACCACCTGAATCATTTATGCCAATGATCGGTACACCTGCCTTCATAGCCAGGTCCATGACCTTAACTATTTTTTCTGCATGCTTTTCACCAAGAGAGCCACCCCTGCAGGTAAAATCCTGAGCATAAGCAAAAACAGGGCGACCATGAACTAATCCGTGACCAGTTACCACACCATCTGCTGGAATATCCAACTGGGGCATATTAAAATTGGTAGAGCGGTGTTTCACGAACATATCTATTTCCTGAAAGGTTCCTTCATCAAAAAGCAGGGCCAGTCTTTCACGTGCGGTTAATTTATTTTTTTCATGTTGTGTTGCAATACGGACTTCGCCACCCATTTCTTTAATTTTTGCTCTTTTCTGTTTTAAATTCTCTATTTTTTCCGAAACTTTCATATTATCTCCCGACCTGCAAATTTTTCATTTATACTAATTAGGGAATAAAAATAAGTATCCTAAAAGTGTAAAGAAAAAATTATATTGCCATAAAAATTTAAAAAGAAATTTTTAACACCAAGAATAGATAGGAGTTTTAAATGACACATTCAACTTATGCCGATGTTTTTCTACCACGTAAAAAGGTTCATTCTATATTTTATAATATTGCTTTAATCATTGCAGGTTCGCTTCTTCTCACTATTTCAGCAAAATTCTCTTTCCCTCTTCCCTTCAGTCCTGTACCTGTTACTTTGCAGACTTTAGCTGTTCTTTTGATTGGAACTTTACTTGGAAGTAAACGTGGAAGTATCACAGTACTATTTTATTTATCTCAGGGGATCATGGGATTACCGGTTTTCGCAAAAGGTGGGGCAGGTTTTGCTTATTTATTAGACCCAACAGGCGGCTATTTAATAGGTTTTATTTTTGCAGCTTTCCTGGCAGGTTTTCTTGCAGAAAGAGGCTGGGATAGAAGTTTTGCTAAAACTGCGCTGGCAATGACATTGGGAACTATCGTCATCTTTATCTTCGGTGTAGGTTGGCTTAGTGTTTTTGTTGGATTGAATAAAGCTATACTTATAGGTTTTGTTCCATTTATTATTGGAGAAGTATTTAAGATATTAATAGCTGATGCTCTATTACCTTCCGGTTGGAAGATACTAGAAAAATTAAATTAGAAATCCATAATATATTTTTTCTTTTCTAACTCGTTCATTCTCCGTTCATCCTTCGTAGTACTACTACGGAGAATGGATAGTCCCGAAAGCATTCGGGACGCCCGTTCTCCGTAGCATACTAAGTCCATTCTTCGAAGCAAGCTACTGCGAAGGATGAAAAGGATGAATAAATTTACAACAAGTCGAGCTAAATTCCGATGTCATCTCGAGTCGTCGTCTCCAGCAGGTGCCGGATAAGGCAAGTCCTGCTTTAAGAAATTATAATAGAAATATCAAAATCGGAATATAAAAGATCCCTATCAGGAGCGATATCGAAACCAGGCTGGCAGCAAATTCCTTATCCAGGTTTTCCATGGAAGAGAATACAAGCGTGTTATATCCCACAGGTGCTGCTGAACAAATAATCACAATGGTTCGGAGTAAACCCTGTAAATTCAATATAGAAACAAAGAAGAATCCTAACAGCAATCCAAAACCCATTCTGATAAATAGCACTGTAATTATCTTCCCGATATTTTTCATCTTCGGACTGAAATAAATTCCTAAAGAAAGCATAATAAGCGGAATCGTGGGAGTTCCCAGATGCTGAAGAAAATTACCCGCTATTTGCGGGAGTTCAATTTTCCCTAAATTAAAAATAATCCCAAGAAACAATCCCCAGATAGGTGGCAACAATAAAAATTTCCTGAATTGAACCTTTGAACTTTTACTTCCTCCATATTTGACAGCTATATAATAAACAAAAGTTAAAACCAGAAGCGCATTCCCCAGATCAAAGAAAGTGTAAAGTGCAAGACCTTCCCTGCCAAAAGCTGCAATTATAAATGGAAGAACAAAGCCTGTATTCATTATCATAGAACCGATGAGGAACGTACCCAATGTTGCCGGGGGCAACTTGAACCTCTTTCCAATAAAAAGAGCAATAAAGTAAACAATAAAAATTACCGCTACTGCGATAAAAGGCAGATAGATAAATTCAAAGATAAGTTCAACATTTGAAATTGAAAGAAATATCAAAGCAGGAAGAGTAACATAAAAAACCAGCTTCAAAAGAAGATCACCAGTTTCCTTTTTAAAAAGTCTTATCCTTTTCAGGAAATAACCCAGGAAAAATATCAGAATTATCGGGATTATTTTCTCTAAAAATTCTTTCATTAAAAAACCTTTTCTTTTCAACTTTATATGCTTTGAAGATAAACTTTTTAGTCAAGAAAGAATAAAAAATAAATCTCATATTCCTAACTTCATGAGCTTAAACCCAATATTGGTCTTATAGATGAGAGTAAGTAATTAACGCAAAATAGAGAAAAATCCAATAGAGTAATAAAAATGTTAAGTAGGTAATAACTTGACACTTATTACCCTTTTTAAGTAAAAATTTTAGAAGAGATAATAAATTTCCGAAGTCCCTTGGGGTGTAAACTTCCGAAGTTTTCAAAACTTCGGAAGTTTCAGAAAGCGAAGACTTCGGAAGTTTCAAACACGGAAGTTTGAAGGCAGGATCCAACATGCAATTTGAATGTGGAAAGTTCTTTCATATTTACACAAGAGCAAATACCAACATTGATGTTTTGTTTTATGAGGATGAGAATTATATTTTTTTCCTGAGGAAATATAGAAAATATATAGAACCAATATTTGTTACACTGTGTTATTGTTTAATGCCAAATCATTATCATCTTCTGATAAAAGTTAAAAGTGATTTAGAACTTTATGCGTATCAGAAAAAAAAGAATTATAAATATGCAGGTGACGAAATCAAAATAAATGATTTTATAACTCGACAATTTGCGAATTTCCATATTTCATATTCCAAAGCAATAAATAAAAAATATGAAAGAAGAGGATCGCTATTTCAGAGTAAGCCAAAAGCAAAACATATTTCAGATATAAACTATCTTATCCGAGCAGCACGTTATATTCACCGTAATCCGATCAAACATAAAATTGTTAAGGATATCGCAGATTGGTCATTCTCTTCGTTTCCTGACTATGCAAACAAAAGAAATGGAGTTCTTACAGATAAGAATTTCCTGCTTTCAAATTATGATTCTGTTGAAGATCTGTTGCGTTTTACCTATAATAATGAAGATGATCATTCTGATGAATTTGATAAGTTTGAAAAGGGGGAATAACTTCCGAAGTCCCCACGGGTATAAACTTCCGAAGTTTTAAAAACTTCGGAAGTTTCCAAAGACAAGACTTCGGAAGTTTCAAGGATGAAAACTTCGGAAGTTATAAAAATGGAAGTTTGAAGGAAAGCGACTATGCCAGACACTTTATTTATGATCCATGGTATGTGGACCAGTCCATGGTATTGGGAAAATTACAAAAAATTCTTCGAGAAAAAGGAATATCAATGTATTACCTATGCACTCCGTTTTCACGACATGGATCCAAAGGATAAACCAGACCCGGAATTAGGCACCGTAAGCTTACTGGATTATGCAGATGACCTGGAGAGAGAAATTACCCAACTTGGAACCAAGCCAATAATAATTGGACATTCTATGGGAGGACTCCTCGCACAGATATTGGGAACCAGGGGACTGGCAAAGGCTCTGGTTCTTCTTACACCTGCTCCTCCAGCAGGTATTATGGCTCTGAAGCCTTCTGTGATCAGAAGTTTTTGGAGTACGTTAACAAAATGGAACTTCTGGAAGAAACCTATGCGACTTACATTTAATGAGGCTGTGTACTCAATATTGAACCTTTTACCTAAAGAAGGGCACAGACCAACATACGACAAGTTCGTTTATGAATCCGGGCAAGCAGCTGCTGAGATAGGTTTCTGGATGTTCGATAATAACAAGGCAACGAGAATTGAAGAGACAAAGGTTACCTGCCCTGTTCTTGTAATTGGAGGAGCAAAGGATAGGATCACACCAGTATCAGTTACACGCCAGATAGCCAAAAAATATAAAGCCACATATAAGGAGTTCGCAAACCACGCACACTGGTTAATTGCCGAACCCGGATGGGAAGAAATAGCTGATTATATCCACAACTGGCTACAAGAGGATTCTGAATGAACCAACTTATGTTACTATGGAAAAAATCATTTGTTAAAAATTCCTGACCAAACTGGAAGAGAACAAAGGTATCCTTTATTATACTGATACTCTAGACGCCTGCGTTAGACTGTTCAGGGAGAAGAAATTCAGTTTTGAAGAGTGAAAATCTTCCGAAGTTACCCCAAGAATAAACTTCCGAAGTCCCCTGGGGTGTAAACTTCCGAAGTTTTTAAAACTTCGGAAGTTTCAAGGACGACAAGACTTCGGAAGTTTCCAAAGAGTATTAATAGGGTAATAAAATTATTCAACGGGGTAATAACTTGGCGGTTGTTACCCTGTTAGTAGAATAAATAATTTTTATCTCCTTTCTCATTAATTCTAAAAGCACAAATTTAATCATATTAGTAAAGAGGGATAGCAATTAGTCTCATTATTTCATTTTCGTGAGACTTATATACATTTTTGTCTCACAAGTAAGATTAAAATTAAAAAAAACACCCCAATGTGACTTATAGTCCGTTGACTTAAAATCAACATTAAGTTTATTAAGTACTATGAATATCAAAGAAAAAGTAGGAAAGAAAATTAAAGAATTAAGAAATAAAGCGGGTTTAACGCAAATGGAACTTGCAGGTAGAGCATCATTAGACAGAACATATATAAATAGCGTAGAAAACGGAAAAAGAAATATTTCCATAACAAACATAGAGAAAATTGCAAACGCTCTTAATGTGAGTGTCTCTGATTTATTCAAAAATATTTAAGTATATTAGATTAATTAAAACTGTTAGAGAGATAATGCCAAAAGCACAATTGAAATTATTTAAAAATTTAGAAGTTAAACCTTTCTTAAAATGGGCAGGAGGAAAATCACAATTAATAAATATATTATTGAAAAAAAGGAAATAACAATATGAAAAATACAAGTTTTAAAGAAATTGTAAAAAATAACAATTTTTTGGAGTGGTTAGCTAAAGAATTTTCAGATATGAGTGCATATATGAGCACTGAAGAAATTGCCGAATTTGTTTTTGGTAGTGTTGAGGAAGCAGTAGAAAAATATAAAGAAAAATATTAGATGTAAAATGATTAAAATTATCAAATCACCATGGATAGAAACTTTTGTTGAGCTTTTAAAAAATTCAAAAAGAATTGTATATTTGGCTTGTCCCTATATCAAAGAAAAAACTGCTCAGTTAATCATTCAAAATATTAACAATAAAGTAGACTGTAAATACATCAATTCGTTTAAACTCTCAAATTTTTTTAGGGGAGCATCAGACTTAAATGCTCTTAGAATTTTAAATGAAAATCATATTCAACAAAAAAACGTACATAATTTACATGCTAAATTTTTCATCTTTGATGATAATGCAATAATAACTTCTGGCAATTTAACAACAGGTGGACTAAGAAACAATCTTGAGTATGGTGTTTTAATAGAGAATGAAATTGTAAAATATATTATTAAAGATTATATTGAAATATTTAGCAATATAGAATTCCCCCTTATTACAAACGATATTATACAAAAAGCTGAAGACATTATTTCTTCAGTTCCTAAAGAAAAACAACAGAGATTTATTACTAAGGATAAGGAATTATTTGAAGAAATAATTAATGATGAAATTTTTGATGAGAAATACGATGGTGGTATTGAAAGTGTATTAATGAATCTAACTTCATGGAAAAAGGATGTGTTCAAATGTCTATTAGAAATAGAAGATGATTTGTTCTCTCTTGAACAAATATATAGGTTTTCGAGAAAGTTACAAGAATTACACCCTCAGAATTTAAATGTTGAGCCAAAAATAAGACAACAGCTTCAATACTTACGTGATTTGGGATTAATTGAATTTGTTAAACCGGGAGTTTATAAAAAATTATGGAAACAAAATTAAGATATTTTATTTTCCTTACTGACGAAGGTTATACTTATCAACCAGAATCTGATTTAGTTGAATCTGAGATGGACAACTTACAAGTTCTAGGTTTTTCAGAAGGTTTAAATATTGATGATACTATTAAAAATTTTATTAAAGAAAACAAATTTCTAAACAAACTTAACTTTGATAATGTTTTAATGTTTGAACTTGTTAGTAATAAAGTAATACGTTCATTTAGTTTGAAAGAAAGATTTAAATTGAAAAAGTAGTAAATGAGTTTTTATTGTAAAAAACTTAAGTAAGGCAGGCTAGGTAAAGTTAACTTAACTCGAGTTTTCGTAGTTTGCGAACAGAAACCAAATAAAATAAAAGGAAGATTTATGACTGATTGGAAAAAAGAATACACCAATTTAAAAAACTCACTAAAAAAACTTGGATGGAAAACCATTATAAACAATATTACTGGTCTCGAAGAATGGTATTCACAAGGCATAATTTATGCTAACTTTTTAAAGAAAGGCAATGCAATTCATATTGAATATGGTGATCCAGATTGCGTTTATGGTGAGATTAATAAAGAATAAAAATAAAAAAATAAATTTTATCTAATAATGCATGAACATCTATTTGTATTCAGAAAACCATTTGAAAATGAAAATCTATCAAGAATTCGTTGGCCCTTACATCACAAATAATTTTAATTCCATAGGATATTGAAATTTAATAAGCCAAAGGTTTACTTGCCTGCTGCAAGCAGGGCTTATCAAGCACTATAATGTAAAAGAGCTATCATAACCAATGCTCTATATTCAAAGTAGGAATTGTTGATATGGTATTTGATAAGATAATGAGCAGTGCAAAATTTAAGAAGTATGAGGTGGAGTGATGCAGGAAGTAGAAATATATTGTGATGAAAGCAGACCAGATTTATTTACAACTAAAAGTGAAAAAAAAGATAAATATCTTTTAATTGGTGGATTAAAACTATTAGCAAAACATCGCGATGATGTAAAAAAAAGTATTAAAGACTTAAGAGAAAAATACAACATCTATAGTGAGATTAAATGGAATAAAGTTTCCAGAAATAAGATAGAGTTTTATAAAGAACTAATAGATATATTTTTCTCTTTTAGAGATAACCTACGCTTCCGATGTATTGCGGTTGAAGCTGAAAAAATGGATCTTGAACATTTTCATGATAATGATGCAGAATTAGGATTTTATAAATTTTACTATCAACTATTAAATCATTGGATTTTAGACTATAATGACTATAAAATTTTTACAGATTTAAAAACCAATAGAGAAAAAAACCGATTACCTATTCTAAATAGTATTTTAAATAATACCCATTTATTTTCATATATTAGTTCAATTCAAGCTCTTCCATCCCGTCAGGTTGTTCTACTTCAACTAACTGATTTGTTATTAGGTTTGGCTGGTGCAAGACTAAATAATAGTTGTAAAAAGGACTCTGCAAAAACTGAATTGCTTAAATATTTTGAAGAAAAATTAGAAAGAAAAATTAGTCAAACTCCAAAGGATGAATTGAAATATAATATATTTGTGATTATCTTACAGAACCGCTGGTAATCAATGAAATCTTTTGTCAAATATAAAACCATTCAGGAATATCGTAATCATTTTGAAAAAGTCTATTGCAAAGGAAAAATTCGTACATTTGATAATATACCAGTATATTTTCGAAAAACAGATTTTAACCACTGCTTTTATGAAACCATAAAATCAAAAGATGATAAATTTTCATTTAAACGAGCTAAAAGAATAGATTGGATAAAAGAAACTCTTGAAGATCCAAAAGCAGATTTAAGATGTGGTTGGATTAAAAAGAAAAATAAAATCGATTGTAAACGAAGAGTATCAATTGTTAATAATAATTATGTTGTAATTATCCTGATAGGAAAAAAGAAAGATGGTTCTTTGAAAGCTAATTTTATTACTGCTTTTGTAGCAGATAAAAGTATAAATAAAATTTTACAAATGCCACAATGGGTAAAAAAATTAGGCCGCTGATTTGCTACGCTGGTTCAGCTGGCCGAAACCTCTGTAAATTCCTTACCCTTGGTAAAGAACCATTTACAAAAGACAAACTATCTTTTCTATCTTTAAAGTCAATTTATTTTTTGTATTACGTTTTCTTTATTTACAATAATTTCAATAAGATATTAATATCCTCCCTCAGAAACCAATTCTCCTTGACAGTCAATTTTATATATTGGTTTTTTCTCACTGGATATTGAATGTTCAAATGAAACATTTACTATGGCTATCCAAGAATCTCCTCTTTCAATAAGGTCCTTCAAATCTTCGTCCATGTATAAACAAATGCATATTGTTCCATCTTAATGTGGTTTGCTTCAATTCCACAAACCCGTGAAACTTCTTGACACCGTAAATCATAATTTTCTTGAAATTTTAATATGAAAGACGATTATCTTACCTGATATAAAAAACTGCTTATCGAAATTTATGAAAGAGAAGATATCATTTCTCTTATCAGCAGCAGAGTGGATGAACCCGTTAACGGTTTTTAGAATAAATAAAAATGAAGAAAATTCTTTTAGAATTGAATTTCATTAAAAGAAATATAAAATGATAATAGATAGTGAAACTAATTTTCTGTATATTTCAGGGTTGTTAATATCATCACGATCGTTTCCAATGATATGATCAAAGATGGTGGTGTACTTAATTGTATTACCTGGGATATTTATAAATAAAGTATACCAAAAGGTGATTTTTTTAGTTTTTAAATAATATTAACACTGTTTCTACATTAACTAACTGTTATATATAAAATTAAGTTGACACTAAGAGTTACCTTTCGATATATTGTTTTCGTGCCTTTGAGTGCAAAAATGTTATGTTAAAAGGTTATAATTATGAGTAGTAGTTTAGCTTTGCTTGAAAAGAATTTCCTGCTGGATTTAGAAGAGCAGGAAATTGAAATATTTACAATGGACTTTATATCCAACACGTTTAAAAATAAATATAGCAATTTGCAATCAATTATTTACAGTCTTACAAATAGTGGTGCTCTTATAAGGCTTGAAAACGGCAAATACTGTAAAAAAACATTTGTAAATGATTTTGCTCTGGGAACCTTTTTATTAGATGATTCCGCCATTGCTTACTGGAGTGCTTTAAATTATTGGGGTCTTACAGAACAAATCCCCAATACTGTTTTTGTACAATCATTAAGGTTAAAAAAAAATAAGAGAATAAGAGGAGTATATTACAAATTTGTAAAAATATCTGAAAAGAAATTCACTGGAATAATTCAGATAGGTAGAGGAAATAACAAATTTAGAATTACCGATTTGGAAAAAACAATAATAGACTGTTTCGATTTACCGGTATATTCAGGTGGTTATGATGAATTGATCAAATCTTTCATAATAACTAAATTGAATACAACAAAACTCTTAGATTATTCGTTAAGAGTAGATAATTTATCAATTATGAAAAGAATTTCATTCTTAGCTGATTTATTCAAACTAAGAGGTTTTGAAAGATATAAAAAAGAAACAAAAGAAAGATTAAAAGACAAATATACTTTGTTTTCTCCGTTACGTGAAAGTAAAGGTAATTTTAATTCAGAATGGAAATTATTAATAAATATGAATTTAGAGAAGCTAATGGGTTAATGAATTAGAATGATAAAAAAAATTGAGATAATTAAGAATACAGAAAAATATGGTGTCCCCGCTAACACAATTGATAAAGATTGGGTTTTATCACATATACTTGGTGGTTTATATAGTGGTGAATTAAAATCGGGTTTAATCTTCAAAGGAGGTACTTGTCTTAGGAAGTGTTATTTTGATGGATATCGTTTTTCTGAAGATCTCGATTTTACATTGAGTAAAGAATATAGTATTAAAGAAATTGAAAAGGAAGTAAATATTGCTCTTGAATTAATTAACAAACATACTGATATTCTTTTTCAAAAGCCTAAAGTTAAAAATAACTATTTCCAGGATAAATTTGTAGGAATTAAAATGATAATTCCATTTTGGGGTGCAAATCATAAAGTAATTCCTACTGATAGAGAATGGTTCACAAAATTTGTAATTGATATTACATTCAATGAGATCATATGTTTAACCCCTTTGGATAAATATATTCTTCACCCATATTCAGATAATTTATTAAGTAATTCTTTAAAATCTTATAGCTTGGAAGAAATATTTTCCGAAAAGATGCGTTCATTATTACAGAGAAATTATACAGCTCCAAAAGATTATTATGATCTTTGGTCTATAATAAGAAAACACACTTTCAAAGAATGGCAGTTGATAAAAGAAACAATTAAAGCAAAATGCAAATTTAAGAATGTAATTTTTGATTCATTAGAGTCTTTTTTCTTAGATGAAAATGTAAAAAACGCAATAAAAGCATGGGATAGTTCTTTAAAAAATCATTTGCGAGAAACTCCTGATCCAGATAAAGTTATAAGTGAATTACATCGGTATTTAAGTAAATTATTAGAATTTTAATATGAAAAACGATTATCTTACCTGGTATAAAAAACTGCTTATCGAACTTCATGAAAGAGAAGACACCATTTCTCTTATCAGCAGCAGTGTGGATGAACCCTGGACAGTATTTAACCGGCAGATGAGAGACCATTTTGACAAAGATATTATGCAGCGGCTCTCTGTTCCAAATCCCTGGGGACTGCCAGGATTGAAAGAACTGATATCCTCTAAATATGGTATTAACGCTCAAAATATTATCCTGACCCGGGGTGCTACAAATGCCATTTTTCTAATTTGCCAATGTTTATTGGAACATAAAGATGAAGTGCTGGTGGAAACCCCGTGTTACGAACCTTTGTGGCGAACACCGGAACTTGTAGGTGCTCGTGTTACTTTTATTTCCCGCAGGGAACCTGTGTACAGCTTTGACCTGAGGGAAATAGCTCAGAAGGTCTCAAAAAAAACCCGGTTGATCATTCTTACAAATATTCATAACCCCACAGGTTCATTTCTATCTGTAGATAACCTTCTCAAAATCCTTGAGGTTGTCAGAACAAAAAATAAGGAAACAAAAATTCTGGTGGATGAGGTGTACCTTGATTTTCTGGACGAGCGCCCTCCGCCTGCTGTTCTTCTTGATAATGGTTTCATTACTATCAGCAGCCTGACCAAGGTCTATGGTTTCAACATTCTCAGGTGCGGATGGATCGCAGCAGAGGAAAAAATCCTTAGAAGAATTCGATACAATCAGGTGTTTGTTGATGGTATTGGTTCCAGGTATCTGGAAGCGATCTCCACGATCGTAATGGAAAACCTGGATGAATATAGAGCTCTTTCCAGAAATGTTGTTTCAAAGAATCGTCAGGTACTTTCGGAAATGATGACACCCCTTATAAACAAGGGTAAAATATGTGGCAGTTTGCCGGATGCAGGTTGTCTCTATTTCCCTGAGATCCCGGGAATAAAAAACACCGATGCTTTAGTTGATTATCTGAAAAATGAGCATAAAGTATGTGTAGTTCCTGGTAAGTTTTTCGGAAAACAGAACCATATCCGAATCAGTTTCGGTGGAACACCGAATAAATTGAGGGAAGGATTAAAACGATTCGTACAGGGTTTGGATATGTTTCTTAAGCAGATGTAACCCCTCTGCCATCTCCTTCACTCCCCTCTCTTGAGAAGAAAAGGATTCTGCAAAATGAGAAAACATATGTCTTTCTGAGGATGAGCTCACATAGGCATACGACGAAGAATCCGTCTGAGCCGGACAAGTTCTCATTATAAGCGGAGATCCTTCATTGGTAACAGCAAGTAGAATTCTTCGACAGCCATGCGGCATCGCAAGGCAGGATGACAGAAACACCCTATTTTGCAGAACTCTCTTGAGAAGAAGAGAGGCTGTCCTGCCAGGTCGTAGCTTTAGCGAAGACTGGGGGGTGAGTTTAGAGATTACTTCAGACTTTCATCCCTGTATAAATAAACGCGTGCTGTTTCATCTTAACGTGGTTTGCTTTATTTATTAGCATACCCCCAAAATTTATAAACTCAACTATTGTAACAGATATATAAATAAGGTAATTAGGAATAGTAGATGTCGTGAAATTTATGTTTACAAAAAGAGCTCCTCA
>DAOVQH010000204.1 GCA_030628755.1 Candidatus Cloacimonadota bacterium
TGCATACGCCTGGTAAAGTTCGAGGAGTGTAAATTCAGGATTATGGTTTCTATCCATTCCTTCATTCCGGAAATTTTTACCGATTTCATATACTTTTTCAAACCCGCCTACAAGCAATCTTTTCAAATAAAGCTCAACTGCAATCCTAAGATATAAATCAATGTCGAGAGTATTGTGATGAGTTATAAAAGGACGGGCATAAGCTCCTCCATAAAGAGGTTGCAAAACAGGAGTTTCAACTTCCAGATATCCTCTTGAATCAAGAAAAATGCGAATTTCTTTAATTATCTTTGCACGTATTTCAAAATTCTTTTTATTCTGGGGATTTAAAAGTAGATCCATATACCTTTTACGATACCTGAGTTCGATATCAGAAAATTCATCATAACGTTGAACTTTACCATTAACAACTTTTTCCTTAACAGTTGGAAGGGGTCGCAGACTTTTACCAAGGATTGTAACCTGCTTTGCTTTTACCGAGTACTCCCCCATTTTTGTAACAAAGCATTCGCCATCCACTTGAATGAAATCACCTAAATCTAGAAGCTTAAAAATTTCGTAATTTTTCTCTCCAACCAGGTCACTTTTTACAAATATCTGTATCCTGCCTGAATCATCTGAAATATTTGCAAACCCAACTTTTCCCTGACGACGCATCGCATCCAGACGACCGGTAATTATTACCTCTTGCTGTTTATTCACATACTCTCGCTGGTTATCCAGAAGAGTTTTAATTTTGTGAGTTCTTTTACATCTATTTGGAAATGGATCAACACCCATATCTATCAATCTCTGAAGTTTCTGTCTTCTTACAGCCAAAAGTTGTTTAACGTTTTCCATACAAATTCCACCTTTTATTTTCTAAGTTTTTAATATTTCTCTTTATTTTGTGTCAAGGTTTGTATTATGAAGAAAATGGATATCTTGTATTAAAATGTTAGTTTAATGATTTTAGAATTAGCTCCTACTGTTTTTAAGTATACCTTTTAAAGGATGGACAAACTTCGTGATTCAAGTCAAGCCAAAGTAAACTCATCTCATTAGCACTAAACAAACAAAAAACTCTTAATTTACCTTCTAAGCGAAAGGAAAAAACTGATTCATGATCAATAATTTTTAATCTTTCTAATTCTCGCCGAGCTTCTCTTCCTAAATCAATTATTTGAATTGGATGATGATTAGGATTTTGACATACTTCATTAAAAGTATTTTTTTCAATTTCACCTAATTTTTGAAAAACTTCTATTAGTTTATTCTGATCATAGAATTGATACCAATTCCACTTATAATTATCATTTAAAACCATTCGATGAAACTTCCATAATAGAGGAGAATTTCTTCTTAAATCTGGATTCTCAATATTCCTAGATTTTTTTTGTGGATAAGGTTTATATTTTGATGTTGCTTTTTTCGTCACTTGGATTATAAACTGCTATAATAATTTGCCATATCAATTAATTTAATTTCTCTATTACAATTTAAACCTTCTGGAATACCTCTACGAGCTTGTTTCCAAGGTTCTTCCATATGAGATAATTCAATTAACCACTGGGAATTTTTTTTTCCATAATATTTTAATACAGCATTGATAGAATCTTTTTGTTGTTCACTGAGTTTGTTTGGATTCCCAAGTCCAAGATCTGATTGTTCAATAAAAAATAATCCTTTATGTTGGAAAAAAAGTTTTGGAATAACAGGTCCATTAGACCAAGCTTCAATTCTTTCAGAAAATAGTGGTTTTTCATCCCAAACAAGAGACCACGCTTGGCAATAATAAACGAGTTTCTGTAATCTCATCGTAGTCATTTTACCAAGTTTAAGTAAAATATATGAAGCTATATCGAAAACATTTATTTTTACTTTCGTATTTTCTTTAGAACTTTCCTTCTGAATTGGCTGTTCATCACTAAATTTATCATCATTTGATTCAACATGATAATTAATATTACTAAAATCAATTTTTTTTAAGGATTGATCTTTTTCTATATCCTCATTTGAGAATTTATCAAGATCTGTTTGAACTGAAAAAGTATTTTCAAACATATAATTTCTCCAAAATGGTATTAATAATTTCTTTACTGCTATTAAAATATTCAGTAATACTTCCAAGATTTAAATGTTCTTTTATTCCAGAAATGTCCTCAACTTTATGGGAGTAATTTAAATTAAATATTATAAGATTATCAATCTTTTTATTAACAGTAACATTTAGGCTCATATCAGGATTTTCGCTTTGTTGAAAGCTAAATGTTTCAGTAGCTTCTTTTAATATTGTAAATTTTTTATTGATTTCTTTTAATACAGATAGTTTTTCTAGAAGAGGATATTCTTTAATAACAAATTTAAAGTTAATACCAAAACTTGTTACAGGGGTATGAGGTAATTTTGTTAAAATTTGATTTGCTTTTTCTATAATCTTATCGTAAGTTTCTGGATTTTGTTCATTTGCAATAAAGCAAATTCTTCCTATTGAAATTTCTAATTTAAAATCTGGTAAATGAAAAGTTTTATGAGAAGTAATATTATTTGAAATTGAAAAATCGATTTTTATGTCCTTAGGTAGTTTACCATCAAAAACATTGTCATTTAACCATTTTGGAGAGAACAAAAAAATATTCCAGTAACCAACAATTACTAAATTTCGAACATCATTTTGACAATCCATGTTTTCTCCAGTTTATTTTAATTTAACTTCATATAAAGCAATTCGACAACCATTTAGATAAGTGTCAATAGTTTTGATTGATATTTCTTTTATTTATCATTTATAATTCCTAATCTCCAGCTTCAATACCACAGGTCTATGGTCTGTGATATATTTATACCTGGTATCATCTCCACCTTCCATGAATTTATCTATGGCAATAGTTTTAACCACTGAGCCATCTTTTTCAAATTCATCGAACAACTCGTTGGAAATAAGAATATGATCGAGATGACCACGATATTTCCAGTAAGGATAAGACCAATCTGCAGTTTCATCTACAGCAATTTCCCAATCTGCAAACTTGTAATTAGCTTTATCCTTTAAAAAAACCAGGAATACATTTTCATCTTCAGGGTCAGGAAGCTGATCATTCAAATCTCCCAGAACAATTACATTTTCATCAGTGTGGTACTTATCGATAAATTTATCCAGTTTCTGGCAGGCATCTATCCTACGTGCCCGGTTTTCTTCCCCGGTCTTTGCCTTTAAGTGGTTGTTGATAATTACAAAAAGTTCTTCGTTAAAAGTGAACTCTATCACTAATGAACGACGTGGAAAAGCATAATAATCACCATCGTAGATCTCGTAGATTTTTTTCACTTTTATGATGTCAGTTTTATAAATATACGCTAAATTCATATTCCATTTATCGGTATTTGCCCGGTACCCACTCCAGTTATTTTTATCAATTTCATTGAGTTGAGCTACTAATGCAAAAAAAGCAGAATCACTCTGAATTTCCTGCAGACCAATAACATCAGCATCGATAGCATTTATTATTTTCGCAGCATAATTTATTGTATGTTCGCTTTTGGGAAAGTTCTGTATATTCCAGGTCATTATTTCTAGGGTGCTATCTGTTCCGAAAGTTAATTTTTCGTATTGGACTTCTGGAAGTTGTTCAATAATAACGCAACTTGTAATTAGAAGTAAAATTAATATTTTTTTCAAAAGTGACTCCTTGTTTGTTTTAACCCGACTCGAGTTCTTCAAACCCGAGTCGAGTTAAAACTCTTGTGTTTCAAAAAAACTCTATACAACTTAACTCAAGTTTTTCTTATTTCATTAAAAGCATTTTTTTAGTTGCAACTGGTTTACCATCAATTTTTAATTGATAGAGATAAATTCCCGTGGAAACAGGCCTGTTGTTTTCATCTGTGCCATTCCAGGTGACTGATTCGTAATTCGATGTTCGGTGTTCGGTGTTCGATATTCGTAAAGTTTTAACTTTCTGTCCTTTGATGTTGTAAATTTCAAGTGTCACAAACGAGGACGTTTGTGTTACTGAAAAAGAAATCGTTGTTGCAGGGCTGCGTCCGGCTCCGGCAACTGCCGGATTGAATGGATTGGGGTAATTTCTCAAGACAAATGGTGTGGTCTGCATTTGCTCATCATTAGAGGAAGAATTCAACATAAGTTGTAAGGAATTATACAGATTCAGCCTGCCGCCGGAGACAGTAATTGTATTGAGTGCAGCTATCACATCTACTCCATCCAGAATATATTCCTTCATTAGAAGAGCAACCTCTGCCGGTTCCTGTTGATACTGTTCAAGTAATTCCTCGCTGGCTGCAGAGAAGAGAAGTGCAATTGCTCCTGTTACGTGTGGAGTTGACATTGAAGTTCCCGTTTTATAGCTGTATGAGTTATAATAGTTTGTAGAGTAGATACTTGTTCCTGGAGCTCCGAGATCAATTGTGACCAACCCCCAGGCTGCTGAGCTGTTCTTTTCGTCTGTTGAGGTTGTGTTTGTTACTGTAATAAGATAGTCACTATCACATGCAGTGGGCATATCACCGACTTCATCAACATTAACGCTAATATTCATAGTAGCTCCTGTACTCAGAACTCCGGCTACACCCAGGGAATCATACATTGCACTCCATAAAGGAAAATCATCAGGATTACCATAATTGACTCCAAAAGAAGCATTTGTGGCAACCACAAAAGCACCGTGTTCACCATTTGTTTCATTATATATAGACCGCATTTCCAGAACATATCCATAAGCTTCCACTACAATAGATTCCGTTTCAGACGAGCCTGCAATGGGCATAACTTTGGCATTCCAATTCACCCCGCTAACACCCAATGTATTATTCCCAACAGCACCAGCAATACCGGAAACATGAGTGCCATGACTATGTGAGGGTATATTCCCGGTGCTATTATAAGCATTCCATCCATCATAATCATCAATATAACCGTTCTCATCATCGTCTATGCCATTTCCGGGAATCTCTTCATAATTCTTCCATAA
>DAOVQH010000299.1 GCA_030628755.1 Candidatus Cloacimonadota bacterium
CAAAACATTCCTCGATGGAATTAAAACCGGATTTATCACCCAGAACAGAAAACCATGGGGTCCAGATATGAGCAGGAATAAAGAGAATATTTTCAGAAGCGTTCAAAGCTATTTCCAGCAGGTCTTTTGAATCCAGTCCCAAAATCGGTCGTCCATCTGAAGTTATGTTTCCACCAATATTTACCAAAGATTGCTGGATTTTTTCTGCAGTTTCAAAATCAGGAGCAAAAATCACGTTGTGAACTTTGCGGACTTTCCCTGCTTTTTTGTAAATATTGCTTATTTCGGAAGTGAGAAGGAAGCGGACTTGTTTTTTTTCAAAACTTCCCAAATTTTGATCCCGAAAGCTTTCGGGAGGTAAGTTTGGTAAGATAAATTCCTTTTTCAGTTTGAAAAGACTCAGTTCAGCAGGTTCAAGTTTTTCTTTAAGTTCTTTTATCCAACCCGGATGAGTAAAATCTCCGGTGCCAACCACGGTTATGCCTTTTAATTTTGCCCAGTAATCCAGATATTCTGGCACAAGCTGCTTGCTGGTTGCAATAGAAAAATGCGAATGGATGTGGAAGTCAGCTATGAATTTCATATTTTCTCTGCCACGAATTAACACAAATTTACACTAATTTTTTTCAACGTTGTTCCCCAATCTCCACCAAATCCTCGTTCCCATCCAGCACCTATTTGGGCGAATTATATTTGAAACAAACAAATAGGTGCTGGACTGATTGGGAATGAACAAAACTCTATGTTAATCATAGTTTTCAATCAAAGCTTCCCTTTTACTGAGCGGAGCAAGTTCATTATTTTCCGCAAAGTTATTATTACTCTCTCCAATTCACGTCAGCAGTTAAACTTTCATACATTTCATAAACTTTGGAGTAATCACGGATTTCGTAATTTTTATATTTGAAATTTCTATTTCCACCGTAAATCAATCCTGAATTTTTATACCTGCTTGCCAGTTTCCTGAAAAAATCCAATCCTTTGAAAAAAGAATCATTGATGGTCATTCCCGATTTTATTTCGAGAGGAACCGGACCATAACCTGTATCGATAATCACATCGATTTCGTTCATATGATTATCTCGATAAAAATAATAATTACTTCGCTGTCCTTTATGATAGTGATATTTCAATAATTCCGAAACAACAAAAGTCTCGAAGATTTCTCCTCGCAAAGGATGATTTCTCAATTGTTGTGGAGTAAATATTCCAAGTAAATTACAAACGAGACCCGTATCGAAAAAATACAACTTTGGTGATTTGACAATCCTTTTTTTAATATTTTTAAAATATGAAGGCATTCTATACATGATAAAACTTGCTTCTAAAATTGTGAGCCACTTTTCGATCGTTGGTTGAGAAACTCCACATTCATTTGCTAAAGAATTTCTGTTTAGAACTTGTCCTGTTCTCCCTGCACAAAGTTCCAGAAACTTATGGAAAAGTGATAAATCCGTGACATTTTTGATTTGGCGAACATCTCTTTCCAGATATGTCTCAATATAGGAAGGATAAAATTTAGTTGCAGGAATGTCTCTATCAAAGATTGCCGGATACATTCCTTTTACCAGAATCTCGTTACGATCAATTTTCCTCTTATCATAAATTTCGAGATAAGAAAAAGGTAACAATTTTATTATAGATATTCGACCTGCCAAAGATTGTGAAATGTTTTGCATATATTCAAATTGATTGCTTCCGGTAAGAACATAAAAACCCATTTCTTTGTTTTCATCAACGATCACCTGAATATAAGAAAACAGGTCAGGAACGCGCTGTACTTCATCGATAATAACTCCGCGAGGGAATTGGTTGAGAAAATCCTGAGGATCATTTTCTGCATGTTTACGAACTTCAGGATGTTCCAAAGAAACATACTCTTTTTCAGAGAAAACATCTTTTACCAAAGTTGTTTTTCCTGATTGTCTGGGACCTGTTACACTTACTACCGGAAAATATGTTGTTAATTTTTTGAGGACAGCTGAACATTCTCTCTTAATCATCATTTCCACCTTTTTGTACAATTTCAAAATCCGATATTAATATTGTCCCAAGCCTGTCAACATATTATTTTTCATGAAATTGGATATTATCTGTCTTTTGATTCATAAAAATGGAAATTTAAAATGATTGCATTACTTCAATCTCACTGATGATCTTAACTTCCAACATTTTATGTAATTTCAAGATGTAGTTTTGAAATTGCATGAAAATTACTTTAATTCTTTCATTCATAATTCTTAATTAGTCCTTTATTCCTCAACCTTTTCAATACTTCCCTTTTGCTGAGTGGAGCAAATTCATTTTTTTCTTTTTTAGCCACTAAGTTCACCCCGATACAGTCGCAAGCTCCTTACGGGGCAGGCGAAGAATCACGAATATAAAAATCTATCAAAAACAACTCTTTGAAAATTAGTGTCTCTTAGCGTCCTTCGTGGCTGAATTCATTTTTTCCTAAATCGCGAATAAACGCTAATTTTCTACACTTGTTTCCATAGTGGCTTTAGGAAGAGGATTTTATCCTTCTACTTTGTAATTTTCCAATCCTTCCTAACGCACTTACAAAATCCATGATAAATAGCACAGACCCCTCCAAAGATAGCGAAGAATCCCCAGAACAGCGGCATTGCAAAAATATAAACGAGTGAAATTTGTCCGTTGTTAGCTTTGATCTGCTCTGAGATCATTGGAACATAGTATATTCCTCCTGTAACAAGCATACATCCAACAACGATAACCATATGCCCAAAAATGATGTTGCCGTAACGGTTACGAACAAACTTCAGCATAACCAATCCAGCACCGATTATTATCTTGATAACAGCCCAGAGATATAATCCGATAACAAGATGATAAATACCAAAGGCTAAGAGTCCGATCCCTAAAATAAGACCAATAATTCCGCCTGATTTCATTTTTTACCTCCGAATTTTATTGGTGTGTTTTGCACACCTAACTATTTAATTTTCATTAATTCTTCTATTTTATCTTTCCAGATATATGTATCCTTTTTCCTACCAAGGCAAACACCAAATATCTTCAGCTCTTCTTCTTCTTCATAAGTGATCTTGAGAACCGGGAGAAAAATAGAAGATTTAAGGTTGTGACTTCTTCTAACATTCACTTCCCTGATCTTTTCAAAAGGGATAAAAAATTCCTTCTTTGGCAGCCATCTTGAAAAAGTCACTCCGCTTTTAGTAAGTTTTAAGTTTCCGTTTCCACGGATCACTGCAAGTTTATAGTGCTTTTTTCCATTCA
>DAOVQH010000222.1 GCA_030628755.1 Candidatus Cloacimonadota bacterium
ATAGCATTGGAAACGAAGGATCTTCTAAATTTAAGTCTTCAGAAATCATAATAAAAGGATCGATGTAAATAGTTCCATCCAATGGATATGCATTAACTCCATTATTTTTCAATATCAGATCAGCCTTGTTTATTGTTAATCTTTGAATAAACAAAACAGTGTCTTGAATATCGGACTCTATTTCATTCGTAAATATAGAATCAGGAAGATAAAACTTCATGAACGTTTTGATTGGCTGCATATTGGAAAGAATCAACTGTCCCGGAAAAGTGGTATATTCATCGTCGGTGTAAAAGATAGTAATATCATGGCTGGCATAAACTGTATTGGTAATCAAAGTATCGGTGTCTGTTTCCTGGTAATCATAAGTTATGAATGGCTTAAGATCATCATTGCCATTTTCGGAAGAATTTATTTCCAGGAAGCAGTTACCACTCGGTGTATAAAGAGCCAGTCCAAAATTTAAAGAATCAGCATCTATCCAGTTTTCTATCAGATATTCAGGAATAACTATAACCAGTGAATCTTCTTCCAGAGTCATTACCAGGTCGGGAATTAATTCAAAATCATCACCATTAAATAGAGAAAATTCATTTCCAGACCAACTTGTAGAATCGGTGGGTGCATTCCAGAGAGCAGTACTTTCGTACCAGTCTTCATTGATGATCCTGCCTATTTTCAAAGTAGTGTTATCGATAATATCAAAATTATGTTTATTTTTAATACTCAGAATGAGATTGGCATCTTCGATAGCATAAAAAGAATCTGGAAGTGAAGTGAATTTAATGAGAGTAACTGCCTGATTTGCAGTACCATATTTTTCATAATTGCCTACTATTATTCTATCGGTATTGAAGTTTTTCAAACTATCCTCAAAACTATAGAAATTTGAGAAAAGAGTATAGGGTATTGTAATGCTAATTGGGTCTGGTCCTTCTTGAAATCCAACGGGATTTTTCTTATGAGTACAACTGAAAATTACAAATGTAATCAATAAACAAAATACAATTTTCTTAAGTCTTATATTCATTAAATCTCCTTTTATATTAAAATATTAGTAGTTATCGTAGGTGTTGTGTATATGATAATAACCGGAATTAGATGCTTTCAACTTGTTATTTCTTAGGGAATTACAAACATTTTCGTTTTGTGGATAATTAGTAGTTAAGCTTTCGTTAAGTTTAGTGTTATTCACAAAAGTCTTTTTTAGTTTTTTAAAAAAGTACTTATAAACTTTTATTAACATCTTAATATGTGGATAAGTGTACAATTATTTTTTGATTTCCTTTATTAATTTTTCAATTTGGATTCTAAAATCTCGGTCTTTCTTAAATTGTTCTCCAATAGTTTTTTTGGCATGAAGGACTGTTGTATGATCCTTTCTTTTATAATATTGAGCAATTTCCTTTAATGATAGCTGTGTAATTAAAAGATTGGAAAGATACATTGCTATTTGTCTTGGAAAGGCTATATTCCTTTTCCTGGTTTTATCAAATATCTGAGTTGATGTTAGGTTATAAGCTTCACAAACTTTCTGCATTATTGTTTCAAGATTCACTTCCTGAATTTTATCTGATATCATATCCATAAGGATTTCACTAACCATATCAACAGTGATATCTTCAGTATCCAGATTGTTATAAGAAGCATACGCCAGAATTCTGATAAGTGAACCTTCCAGAGCCCTAACATTACTGTAAATATGTTCTGCAATAAACTCGATTGTATCATTTTGTAATATGATATTTTCGAAGTCTGATTTTTTCTTCAGGATAGCTACTCTGGTTTCAAAATCAGGGCTTCTTAAATCAGCCAGAAGTCCCCATTCAAATCTGGTAAACAATCTTTGTTCGAGATCAGGTATATCTTTTGGATGTCTATCACTGGTTAACACAATTTGCTTTTTCTTTTCATAAAGAGCATTAAATGTGTGGAAAAATTCTTCTTGGGTTCCTTCTTTTCTGGATAAAAAATGTACATCATCAATTAGCAGTAAATCAAAATTTCTGAATTTGTTTCTGAATGCAGGCATTGTATTTGTGCGTATACCATCAATCATTTCATTGGTAAATTCTTCTGTAGTTATATAGAACACATTTTTATCTAGATGTTCTTCAATAACGAAATTTCCAATTGCCTGCATAAGGTGAGTTTTTCCCATTCCCGACTCACCATAAAGGAAGAGTGGGTTATAAGTAGTTCCCGGAGATTCGGCAACAGCGAGAGAAGCAGAATGAGCAAAATTATTATTCGCTCCAATTACAAATTCATTAAAATTGTAATTTTTATTCAACTTTGTATAGTAATTCGATATGGGTTTTACATCAGTCACATCATAATCTTTACCCATTCTTTTTGGGAGTAAACTTGTGAATTTTATATTGTATTTGTTACTGAACAGGTTGTAACATATTTCAGATATCAGTTCACTGTAGTTTTTATTTAAATAATCTGCAATAAACTGAGTTGGCACTTTTACTGTAAGAAAATTCTCGGAAAGACCAATAGCATCTGTATCGCTGAACCAGGTATTGAATCCCTGTTCACTGATGTTATCTCTTAGTGTATCTAATACACCATCCCATAAATCGTTGTAGTTATTCATTATCAACACCTTTTAATGCTTTCTCTAATTTTTTAACTCAAACTTACCCACAACTTATCCACATTAAAATTCACAGAGTATAACATTTTTCATTCCATTGAATTGTGAACATAATTGTGATTAAAAAACCAACTTATCCACAATATTACATAACAATGTAAACATTGTTAAATACGCTATATCACAGACCTAAAATGAAAATGAAATTAGATCTGTCAAGGTCGAAAATTAGTTTGTAATAACTATGAAAATTACGGTCAGATTACTAAGTAGCCAAAAAATATGGTATTATGAAGGTAACGCAGATGTGGAGTTATCCACATTCTGTGATTTAATTACTTGATAATAAGAATGTTAAGATTTTCTTGTGGATAACTCAAATTTTTGTAAATCATTTGACAAAGAAATGTTACAAAAAGGTATTGGTATACTTAATCTGAAAGGGGATTTTAAGATAATATGAAATTTGAAAAGGAAATGAAATTAATTAAGAAAGGTGTAGAAGAAATTATTACAGAAGAAGAGTTAATTAAAAAATTTGAACAATCTGAAGAAACAGGGAAGCCGTTAAGAATAAAATACGGAATTGATCCAACTGGTTATGATGTACATATAGGACATCTTGTTCCGATAAGAAAAATGCGTGATTTCCAGGATTTGGGTCATATAGGCGTGATAATTATCGGTGACTTCACAGCTCAAATTGGTGATCCCTCAGGCTTGGACGAAACACGTCCGCATCTTTCTAAAGAACAGGTAAAGAATAATGCTGAAAAATATATGGAACAACTTTATACTATTCTGGATAAAAGTAAAATAGAAGTACGCTGGCAATCTGAATGGTTTGAGGACATGAAAATGTCGGATGTGATGAAGCTAATGGGAAAATATACCCTGGCACAGTTTATGGCTCATGATACTTTTAGAAGTCGTTATGAAAAAGGACTTCCTCTTGGTATGCATGAACTCATGTATCCTATCCTGCAAGCGTATGACTCTGTCATGATTAAAGCAGATGTTGAACTTGGAGCAACAGAGCAAAAATTTAATATACTTTCTGGTAGGGATATGCAGAGATATTTTAAGATGCCCCAACAGGTGGCTGTTATTTCTCCAATTCTGATGGGAACAGACGGCAAAGAAAAAATGAGCAAATCATTGAATAATTATATTGCTGTTTTCGATTCTCCAAAAGACAAGTATGGAAAAACAATGTCGATTCCTGATAATATGATTATTAATTTCTTTAATTATGCAACTAAGGTTGAAACGGATGAAATCAAGAGAATTTCTATTAAACTTAAGAATGATGAAGTTAATCCCAAAATAATAAAACAGCGGTTAGCACGGGAAATAGTAACATTATATCATGGTAAAAAAGCAGCCTTGAAAGCAGAAGAAGAATTTAACCTGATATTCAGCCAAAAGGAGATACCTGATGAAATACCTGAATTCAAATTAACAGCAGCTTCAATGAAGATAATTGATGTGCTCGTTCAGAGTAATATTTGCGCTTCTGGAGGTGAAGTTCGCAGAATGATAAAACAAAACGCAGTCAGTGTAGATGGTGAAAAAGTGAAAGATTTCTTTGCTGAGATTTCAAAAGAAGCAATTATTAAAGTAGGAAAAAGAAGATTTTTGAAAGTAACACAATCATCCTGATTGTGAAATATTCTATTTCTTGTTTCCAAGCAGGGGCTTGGAAACAAGCAGCTAAATAGAGGATAAATGAATTTTATAGTACAGTTAATTATTCAATTACCAATACTTCTAATTTCTCTTACAATTCATGAATTCAGTCATGGATTTGTAGCTTACATGCTGGGAGATGATACAGCAAAGAGAGCAGGAAGATTAACCCTGAATCCGATTTCTCATATTGATCCGATCGGTCTTATAATGCTGTTTATTGCACGTATCGGCTGGGCCAAACCAGTTCCCATAAATCCTAACAATTTTCAAAATTACAAAAGAGATACAGCACTTACTGCTGCAGCTGGACCTGTCGCAAATTTTTTAATGGGAATATTCCGTTCGTTGATTTTTAATTTCGCAAATGGGAAAGAAATGATACTATATGG
>DAOVQH010000258.1 GCA_030628755.1 Candidatus Cloacimonadota bacterium
ACAGCCGACATTTCCGTTAAGTTTCACATAGCTCAATCCAAATTCACCGGCTTCAATCTCTGCCGGGTCTTCTTCATCCAAATCACGCATTTCCAAAATATCTTTGTGCCTGAAAAGGGAATTATCATCAAATCCCATTTTCGCATCGAGTGCAATGAATTTATCATCAGTAGTCAGAACCAAAGGATTAATTTCTACCAAGCTCGCATCATTCAAAGTATAAACTTTGTACAGGGCTTTGGCAAATTTTCCGAATTCTTTTATCTGTTCTTTTGTTAAATTCAAACCAAACGCTAATTCACGAGCATGATATCCCTGAAACCCGGTTAGAGGATCAATTTCAACTTTGATGATTTTTTCAGGTGTTTCTGCTGCCACTTTTTCAATCTCCACTCCACCTTCTGTAGATGTCATCATTACAGGCATTTCCTTTGCCCTGTCCAGAACCATTCCCAGATAGAATTCCTTTTCTATATCAAAGCCTGCTTCGATATAAACTTTTTTTACTAATTTTCCAGCAGATCCTGTTTGGTGTGTAATCAGATTCATTCCAAGTATTTCAGATGCAAATTTTTCCACTTCATTGATAGATTTAGCAAGTTTTACACCACCGCCTTTTCCTCTACCTCCAGCATGAATCTGAGCTTTTACAACCCAGATATTTCCTCCGATTTCTCTGGCTGCATCTTGTGCATCTTCAGCTTTTTCAATCATTTTCCCTTTTGGAATTGGAACACCATATTTAGCAAAAATCTGTTTCGCCTGGTACTCGTGAATATTCATCTATTTTCTCCTATCGTCGAACCTTGAAAAGGTTTATACAGGGAGTTTCTTTCTTGTAAACCTTTTCAAGGTTTCTTAATAAACTCAAAATAAATTCTGCTCTTCAATAATTTTCCTGGTAATTTCAGGAATGGCTGCTTCAACATCTTTTGTGCATTTCTCTGAAAATGTAAATGTGTCTTCCACCTCCACTGCATAAATTTCTATTTGAGAAGGTAGTTTCTCATCCTGTTTTCTAATTATTTCCAATGCTTCAAATAGACTTATATCGTGAGGTGAAGAATGATGAAGAGTTTTTTCAAATTCAGCTAAATCAAACCTGTGCAAGGTTCCGGGTTCCGAGTTCCCGGTTATTACAGAATCTATCAAAATCAGTTTGTCATAACCGATGATTTCATCAACAACCCTGAACCCAGCTGCACTGGCTTCTATAACATCTATATTTCTACAGTTTTTTTTAATCTCATTGGCAATTCTTATGCCAACACCATCATCTGTGAGAATGGTGTTCCCTAATCCCAAAACCAGTGTTTTCATTAAAAAAAGTTAGTCTCTTCTAATAGATTTAACTATCTCCTTGTTTTTATCGCGAATATTGACTATAAGTGGCATTTTGCCCGGTAAAGAATGAGTAGCACAGGCAAGACATGGGTCATAAGCTCTGAAAGCCATTTCTACCATATTGAGAAGACCATCGTTTACTTCACCATTCTTTATCAAGTTTTTAGCAGCTCTGGCAATGGACATTGATATTGCAGCAGAATTATTAACCGTAGCCACTATCAGGTTAACTCCAGTAACCATCCCATTTTCATCCGTTTTATAATGATGGATAAGCGTTCCTCGTGGAGCTTCGATTATTCCTATACCTTCATCCGGTGTTTCAGTCGGAAGATTTCTGATATCAGGATTTGTAATGGATTTATCTTCCAGAAGTTTAACCATATCTTCGGCAGCATACATTACTTCGATCAAACGTGCCCAGTGGAATGCCAGAGTATTATGAGCAGGTTTTCCTCCCAGGGTATCGAACATTTTCTCGTATTCAGCTTGAGCTAAAGGAGTTGCCATGCCATCAGAAGCATTAAGTCGTGCCAAAGGAGCAACCCGGTAAACACCGCTGTCGATTCCATCAACAAATCCTTTCCAACCGATATTTTTCAGGTATGGGAATTTGATGTAGCTCCAGGGTTCAACGTGCTCGATAATATGATCCAGGTAATCCTTTGCTTCAAATTTAATAAATTCTTTTCCCTCAGGGTCAACTACCCGGATTTGTCCATCGTAAAGATTAACCTTGTTATTTTCATCCACCATACCCATATAATAGGTTTCATGCTTGAAAATATCTCCCACGATTAAATCGAGATAAACCTTATTTTTCAGAACGATGTCTTCAAATACTTCTAAAGTGAATTTTGAAAATTCTACTGTTTCTTTTGCAGTTTTGAGAAATTCCTGCCTTTCTTCTTCTGTAACTCCGCGAGAAACTCCTCCGGGAAGACCGCAAACAGGATGGATTATTTTTCCACCTAAAGTTGTTACAATTTCTCTTAATCTTCTCCTGCTATTTATGACCTGTTTACCTATTTCCAATCCGACTTTGCCAATGACTCCCAGAATATTTCTTTCTGCAGGAGGAGCGTCAGGTCCTACCACAAAATCGGGACCGCCCAGAAAAAAGAAATGGAGGAGATGGTCTTCTGCCATAAATGCATCATAAATAAGACGACGCAGCTTAACTGCAGTTTCTGTAGGTTTTACATGATAAACCGCATCCAGCGCTTTGGTGGAACACATATGGTGAGCAGTCGGACATACACCACAGATGCGGGGAGTTATTCTTGCCAGTTCTTCCACCGGACGACCAAGACAGAATTGCTCAAATCCTTTTAATTCCGGTACCTGTAAATAAGCATTTTTCACATTACCATTATCATCGAGAAAAATTTCTATTTTACCATGACCTTCCAACCTGGTTATAGGATCTATTGTTATTTTTTTAGCTATTTTAATTTATTCTCCTTTTTTCTCTTTTATTAATTATTTATCATTTTCTCAAATTGATTTTATCAAGGATAAATTCTCTCATTTTCTTTGCTATTTCAAAAGCTTCTTTTGCTTCTTTTAAAGTTGGCTCAAAGTACTCATCTGGATAACGAATTTCTACAGCATAATCAGTAAGTTTATCTGCTTCTTCCTTCAATAAAGAAATATCACTATCTTTACTTTCACATTTTGTGATTAATTCACCAATTTCATGAGTCTTAGAAAAAGGGATACCAAGAAAAACAAGGTATGCTTTTATATACTTTTCAGCACCCTGTTGACAATGAAAACAAACAGTTCCTGTCACGACATCGGAAAATGATAATTCGTGCTTTGCACTGAGTAGATCTTTTTCTGCTATTAAAATCCAACTATCGATCAAGTCTTTTTTTCTTTTCATATAGAATTTCTCCTTTTTTTACTATTTCTGTGATGAATGCTTCTTTTACCTTTGCCCAATCATCAATTTCCTTTTGTGTGTAAACAATAATGTCCTTGGGAATGTCAGTAAATCCCCAAAGATACTTTCTAATTTCTCTTGCTCTCTTATATCTTGGCAGGTCACTATTCTTTACAATTAGTAAATCCAAATCGCTATCTTTTTGGGGATGACCATAGGCATAAGAACCAAAGAGTATAACCTTTTCTGGTTCATACTTATCTATGATAATCTTTACAATTCTTCTTAAGAGCTTTTGAGTAACCATTTTTTCCAAATTTGTTAATTAACAAACCTCTATATATTCATTCTTTTTCTTCTCAATAACGAAGTAGGCATAGAAAAACGATAGAAATAACCCGCTGGATCAACTATCTGGTTAATAAGTTTTTCTACATCTTCGTCGCTCATATTTTCCTCACCTTCCAATCCCACGATAGAAGCAAGAGCAGAGATCATTTTTCCACCGACATCTTTCACTTCCGGAGGAGGTCCGAAACAACCACGACAGGGCATATTAGCAGAAATACACTTCCCGTCTCCTTCTTCGCTGCATCCGGAACGTGTAACAGATCCCATACAAATTACACCCTCAGCAAGAAAACACTTTTCAGGATATACAATCACTTCTGAAATTCTCTTAATTTCTTTGATAGAAATTTTTTCCGGTTTTGAATCATTACGAGAACATTCATCACATAATGTTTTTTCAGGAGC
>DAOVQH010000303.1 GCA_030628755.1 Candidatus Cloacimonadota bacterium
AGTAATCATGCAATGAAATCTATAGCCGAGCAAAACGGAAAATGGGAAAAGGAATTCCTTGCACATCATTGTGGGCTTACAGAAGATGAAATGTATGTTCCTTTAATAATGATCGACGTATAGAAAAAATGAAACCAGTCGGAAAAAATAAAATTGGCTATTTTGAAGCCATTCTTTCGATTACTTTAAACATAATTCTGTTTGGTTTCAAATACTGGGCAGGTATAGTTTCAGCTTCTGTAGCTATTATCGTGGACGCCTGGCATACATTATCCGACTCTTTCTCATCGATAATTCTGCTATTTGGATTTAAGATTTCAGATAAGCCTGCTGACAAAGAACATCCTTTTGGTCACGGAAGAGCTGAGGTTATTTCTGCTGTGATCATCGGAACAATCCTCGTAGTTATAGGTGTAAATTTTCTAATTGCGTCCATTCAAAAATTCAGAACTCGGGAAGCAGCTTCCTTCGGTACTTTAGCGATTGTAATTATTGCTATATCCATCATCTTAAAAGAAATTATGGCTCAATTTGCTATCTGGGGTGGTAAAAAAACTAATTCAAAGCTACTTCTTGCTGATGGCTGGCATCACAGAACAGATGCTTTTACCTCCTTGATAATTTTATTAGGTATTTTCCTGGGAAAATATTACTGGTGGGTGGATAGTGCTTTAGGTGTTCTGATGTCTATGCTTATTTTTTATGCTTCCTATGACATTTTAAAAAGTTCAACAAGTGCATTGATCGGCGAAAAACCTGATGAAGAATTGAAGAACAATCTAATAGAACTGATTAAAAGTCGAATTAACACTCCGATTCATTTGCATCATCTCCATATTCACGATTATGGAAACCACAAAGAAGTTACATTTCACATCCAGTTACAACCAAATATGAAATTAAATAAAGCACATAAAAAAGCAGATGAAATAGAGAAAATGATACGTGATGAATTAAAAATGGAAGCAACTATTCACATAGAACCTCTCGATAAAAAAGAGAGCCGAACAGGAAATTGAAATTCTATAGAAATAGATAATGGTTAAATATGGGGGGATTTCGTTTATTTTACAGAACTCTTTAAGAGAATAAATTTACAGGAGGTAATCTATGATCATTTCAATAAATCCGTACAATAATAAAAGAATAAAAAAATACAAAGAATTGACTCCGGGAAAAGTAAAAAGCAAAATAGAAAATGCTCATACTGCTTTCCTGAATTGGAAAGAAACAAGCTTCGAACATCGTGCAAAATTAATGAAAAAAGCTGCAGAAATTCTAAGAAACAATTCGGAAGAATATGCACATCTGATGACAGCTGAGATGGGAAAACTCTTGCGAAGCGGTAAAGCGGAAGCAGAAAAGTGCGGATGGGTATGCGATTATTATGCAGAAAATGCAGAAAAATTCCTTGCACCGGAAGAGATCAAAACCGACATGAGCAAAAGCTTTGTCACTTTCAATCCTCTGGGTGTTGTGCTGGCTGTAATGCCCTGGAATTTTCCTTTCTGGCAGGTTTTCCGGTTTGCAGCACCTGCATTGATGGCGGGTAACGTGGGTATTTTAAAGCATGCATCCAATGTCCCCGGCTGTGCTCTGGCAATCGAAGATGTTTTTTTACAAGCTGGATTCCCGAAAGATGTTTTCCAGACACTATTAATAGGAAGCAGACAGGTTGATGCTGTCATTGAACATCCACATGTTAAAGCAGTTACACTCACTGGTAGTACACCGGCAGGCAGAGCAGTAGCTCGAAAATCCGGTGAGATGATAAAAAAATGTGTTCTGGAACTTGGTGGTAGCGATCCATATATAATTCTGGAAGATGCTGATATAGAGATGGCAGCAGAAAAATGCGTTATCAGCAAACTGATAAATTCCGGACAAAGCTGCATTGCAGCTAAAAGATTTATTGTTGTAGATGCTGTTCGAGAAGAATTTGAAAGGCTTTTACTGGAAAAAATGGAAAACCAGGTTATTGGTGATCCATTTTCACCTGATACAACTATAGGTCCTATGGCAAGAACCAATCTGCGTGATGAATTACACCAGCAAGTAATACAGAGTATTAATAAGGGTGCTAAATGCCTTCTAGGTGGATATATTCCGCAAATAGAAGGAGCATTCTATCCTGCTACTATTTTAACCAATGTAGAAGAAGGAATGCCGGCTTATGATGAAGAACTCTTCGGACCCGTTGCTGCTATTATTCCTGCAAAGGATGAAAACGAAGCAATAGAAATTGCTAATGATACAATATTCGGGCTGGGTGCTGCTGTGTTCACTTCCAATATCGAGAAGGGAAAAAATATCGCTGCCAACCTCCTGGATGCCGGTTGCTGCTTTGTAAATGATTTTGTGAAATCCGATCCTCGATTGCCTTTTGGCGGCATTAAGGAAAGCGGTTTTGGCAGAGAGCTTTCGCATTATGGAATAAAAGAATTTGTAAATATTAAAACGGTGTGTGTGAAATAATACCCAACATATCACCTTGAAAAGGTTTACCCACAGAGGAATTCTCTCAAATAGACCTTTTCAACGGTTTTACTGTTATTCCCCCCGTTGAATAATGGGGATCGAGAATCCATGAAACATACAACCTTCCAAAGGTCTCTAACGAAGGGAATCCTTACTATTGACCTTTGGAAGGTTAAGTTAATAATTTCATTGACATAAAAGAAATGGATAAGCATAAGAATTGCGACGTATAAAAAGAACTTTAATGGACTGACACGAAATGATAAAATTTATTTTATTAGCAATTTTCAGCATAGCCATGGCTCATTTAGAAGGAGTTGTGGTAGTTTATCTTCGAAAAGCGCTCGGTTTTAATAAAAATGGTTCAAACATAGATTTTCTACAGAAATTTCCACAGAAATATCTTCTTATAGAAAGAACCAGGGAATTTGCAACCATCATTATGCTTGTTATATTAGCAATTCTTATTGGTGAAAACTGGTTAGATAGAATTATAGTATTTCTATGGACTTTTGCATTCTGGGACTTGTTCTATTATGTTTCGCTGTATATTTTAATTAAATTGCCATTAAGGTTGAATACAATCGATGTTCTTTTTCTAATTCCAAAACCATGGATCGCTCCGGTCTGGGTACCGATTTGTATTTCGGTAATTACTATA
>DAOVQH010000111.1 GCA_030628755.1 Candidatus Cloacimonadota bacterium
GTCCCAAAGATTCAACAGGAATTTGAAGGATTTCTTGCCAATTTACCCGAGTATTAAAGCTTGGAATTTGGAGTTCAACATCACCGGTAAATCCATTATCAGGAGTGGCTTTTATAAAATAAGGTACTGTCCAGAACACTGAAGAGTATGGAGTAGTACCATCCTTTTCAAAATATTTTATAGATTCCTCTTCTTTTCCTTGAATTCCAAAATACCTATCAAGAAAAGGGAAGCCAAAAATCCTAAAATCACGTAATGCATCTACTTTTAAATTTGAGCCACCACTAATAATCAGGTTTCCTCCACCTCTTAGATATAAATTCAGTACATCATATTCTTTAGGAATATTACATGTTCCTGGAGTACCTCCTGTAGGAGAATCAAAATGATAGACAACTATTTTATATGGTTCCAGATCTGTTGGTGAAAAAACATCCTTACTAAAATGCAATTGTTCAATCCATATAGTATTTTTCAATTCATCTCTATCCAATTGATCAACTCTACCATTATAATCAGCAAAGAATTCTTTAGAATAAAGGGAATCTACATATTCTTCTGGACAATTATTAACATCTGCTAGTGCATCATCAATTACAAGTATACCTTCTTTCTCTTCAGCGGGAATAGGTTCTATGATCTTGAAAACAAATTCCGTAGGTGTTTCATCACCTACATACTGCAGGTCAACAGCACGAACTTCAAATCTGTGTGTGCCTGCTTGTAACCCTGTAAGGATAGTTTCCTGTGAAATTTCGTGACCCATAGGAACTCTAAGCCATTCTTTTCCTGTATCTTCATCTATTATGTTGTATTCACTTGCAGGAAGTGGAGCATAACAATACGCTTCTCCATCAAGCCTAAGGTCAAAATATGTTATTTCTGTGAAATATGGTTGTCCTGTTTGTTCATCTAAAACTTTAGAGACTTTCTTTCCTTGACGGCTATTACCCTCATATTCACCATCATAACCCCATTTCATATAAACCTTTAGATCGTTACTGGAAATTGCGATATAATTCTCGTCCTTATCATACCAGAATGGAGTGGAGTAATGAGGACCTTCAGAAGTCATTACACTGGGTATCAATCTACCGAGAGCCTCATCAATATATGTAACAAAATGATTTGTACCGAGTACAAATGTATCATTCCCGCAGTCAACTCCCTGTTGCCTTACTCCACTATATATAAGAGTACTCGGGTAAAATCCTTCTTTAACTATGAATGAAATGATCTTTGGTTCAGAGACAATACCAGCAAGATCTATAGCCCAAGCAGTCAAATAAGTCGAATCCTGAGGAACACTATTTACAATATTATTTAATATCAATGCTGCTCTGGTTCCATCAAAGTCATCCAGAGTTGTGAGATATTCCTGAACATTTGATTCATATTCTGTAGACCATATCGCATCAGGGTAACCACCTTCACTTTCAGGAATAAGATTACCAGCAAGGTCTTTTCTTTCTAATTTGAATTTGAAATAGTCGGGTATTGAGCCAACAAATTGATCTTCATCGATAATATTAAAACTGAAAATAACCCCTGTACCAATAGTTTTTCCATTAATATCACCTTTAGTTGAACCGACAGTACATTTTGGTTCTTCAGAATTTACGTGGAAATATTTTTTTGCTGTAATTTCACATTCTTCCCAACGGTTATCTCTACATTTGACTTCAAATACACTCGTTACGTCTGTGCTATCTCCATCCTCATTAGCCGGAAAATTGATAACTGCATAAACCTGGTTAGTCCAGATATGTTTTGCTTCGGTAATTTCTAAAGGTATGGTTTCATCAGCCCCGGCTTTATAATGATAAACCCATCCATCTTCGTCCACAATCTCATAGCCAGGAGTTCCAATGGTATTTCCCTCGTTATCCTTTAAGGGTTGAAGGTTTTCATCAACTACCCTGAATGCATAAGAATCAATAACACCATCTTCATCAGAAGCCTCCCAGTATATTTTTTGCCGGAAGGATACAGGATTAACTGAATCAATTTCAGTCGGTTCTATTACACCCTCGTAGGATGTAATTCTGATTATGGGCTTTTTATTTAAGTACGTTGAACCTTTCCTACCGCAAGCTCCAATGATAAGAATAATAACGGTAAGGGTAGTTAGTAGAATCATCGTCTTTTTTAATCTAAACATTAAATCCTCCCCGATTTATTAACTTCTAAATTCATTTTAAACTTTATTTATATATTAAACTTTTTCCGTCAATAAAATTATGATATTTACATCACTTTTCGGGCTGCGACAAGTACATTTTTAAGCAACATTGCTGTGGTTACGGTTCCAACCCCACCTGGTACAGGAGTGATAGAAAAGACTTTATCAAAGCAGGCTTCATAATCAACGTCACCAACATATATATATCCTTTTTCTGAATCTCTTATCTGGTTTACTCCTACATCAATGACAATTGCGTTTTTCTTAATCATTTCAGGTTTTACAAAGAACGCTCTACCAATTGCAGCGATCAATATATCAGCCTTCTGGCAAATTTGTGATATATTCCGTGTTTTGCTATGACATACAGTTACGGTAGCATTCCCAGTTTTTGATTTTCTCAGTAAAAGATTTGCTAAAGGTTTACCAACTATATTACTTCTTCCGATAATAACAATATTTTTGCCGGAAGTTTCTATATTATAAAACCTTAACATTTCCAACACTGCAGCTGGAGTAGATGGTAAGAACCCCTCTCTATCAAGAACAAGATTCCCCATATTCAAAGGATGAAATCCATCCATATCCTTATCAGGAGAAATTTTCATCACTATTTCTGATTCATTTAGGTGGGAAGGAAATGGTTTCTGGATCATAATTCCATGAACTGCAGGATCATTATTCAAGTTTTCAATTTCCTTTAGAATGTCATTTTGGGTTATTGAATCCTGATAGCTTTTTGTTTCTACTGCAATCCCGACCTTACTTCCTTTTTTTTCTAAATTTTGAACATAATATTTTGAAGCAGGATCTTCCCCGATTATTATAATAACAAGTTTCGGGGTTAGATTGTTTTCTTCAATTTCAGACCTGATTTGAGAGTATATCTCCTTTGTAACAGGTTTTCCTGTTAGTTTTATTGCCATCAATATTTCCTTTTAATCCTTTTAATTTCAAGTGCTTTTCCGGATTTGTCATCCAATTTTATAAATACCGCATTAATTTGAAGTCCTTCTTTTGCAACATCAAATCTTTGTGGCATACATGTAGCCATACGATTCAAGATAACATCTATCTCCATACCGATAACTGAATCATGGGGTCCTGTCATACCAACATCAGTTAGGTAGGCTGTACCCAGAGGTAAGATTTCTTCATCTGCAGTTTGAACATGGGTATGAGTTCCTATTACAGCACTAACTTTCCCATCGAAATAAAATCCGAAAGCTCTTTTTTCACCTGTAGCTTCAGCATGAATATCAACGAGGATTTTATTTGTTTCATTTTGTATTTCAGGTAACACTCTTTCCAGTGTGTTTATTGGTGAATCGGCTGGAGTCATAAAAACCTGACCAACTAAACAGATAATAGCCAGTTTCTCCCCATCAGGTGCAGTTTTAATAAGTTTATTGAATCCCACCGATCTCTCAGGATAATTAAGTGGTTTGATAATTCTCTTTTCTGTCTTTAAATACTCAATTGATTCTCTCTTATCCCACAAATGGTTTCCACTGGTAAACAAATCGATTCCAGCTTCAAATAATTCTAATGCAGTTTTTTCTGTAATACCCTTACCATGAGCTACATTTTCGCCATTTGCAATACAAATATCAACATTGAATTCCTCTTTTAGACCTGGTAGAAATTCTTTAACTATTTGCCGACCGGGTGAACCAAAGATATCACCCACAAACAGAATATTCATTATTTAGCTACCGCAGATTGACGTGTTTCCCTGATAACCATTACTTTTATCTGACCGGGATATTGCATTTCCTCTTCTATTTTTTCAGCAATATCAGAAGCAATATAGGCAGTTTTTTCATCATCGACAGAAACTGGATCAACAATTATTCTTAGTTCACGCCCAGCCTGTATAGCATAGGATTTATTTACACCCTCAATGGAATTTGCGATTTCCTCCATCTTGGCAAGTCGTTTCATATAGGTCTCCAGTATTTCTCTTCTTGCTCCGGGTCGTGCTCCTGAAACAGCATCTGCAATTTGGGTGAGAACCGCGTAGACGCTTTGATATTCTACTTCTTCATGATGCGCTTCAATTGCATTGATAATAATTTTACTTTCGCCATTTTTACGAGCTATATTTGCTCCAAGTTTTGCATGGGAACCATCGTACTCATGATCAACTGCTTTTCCAATATCATGTAAAAAACCAGCTCTTCGTGCAAGTTCCTGATCTAAACCGAGCTCAGCAGCCAATATCCCGCATACATATGCTGTTTCTACAGAGTGCTGGAGAATATTCTGACCATAACTGGTTCTATATTTTAATCTGCCTATTAACTTAATGAAATTCGATGAAATATTATGAATATTAGTATCCATACAGGCTTTTTCACCTATTTTAATGAGGTTTCCTTCCATTTCTTTTGTTGTTTTTTCAACAATCTGTTCAATTCTACCTGGATGAATTCTTCCATCAGCAATAAGTTTTTCAAGCGATAATCGGGCAATTTCTCTTCGCACCGGGTCAAAACCTGAAAGCACAACAGCTTCAGGTGTATCATCAATAATAAGATCGATTCCGGAAGCTTTTTCAAAAGCCCGAATATTTCTACCTTCACGACCTATAATTCGACCCTTCATCTCATCATCGGGAAGTGAGACCACAGATACTGTCGATTCCGAAACATAATCAACCGTCATCCTTTGAATTGCAGTTGAAAGTATCCCGGCAGCCAGTATATTGGCTTCTGTTTTCGACTGTTCAGCTATCTGTCGGATTTCTTTAGCAGCTTTATTCCGAGCTTTGTTCTTCAGATTGTTCTTCAGGATCTGAATGGCTTCTTCCCTGGAAAGTTTAGCTATTTCAGACAACTTAGAGTTTTGTAGTTCAATTAATTTATCCAGTTCAATTTTTTTGTTTTGAATTTCGACTTCTTGAGTTTTTACCTTTTTTTCAAATTCTTGAAAATCACTTTCTTTCTTATCAAGGTTCTCCAATCTTTTATCCAGACTTGAAACACGTTCATTATATTCTTTTTCAAGAGTATAAATTTCTTTTTTCCGTTTGTTGATTTCCTCTTCGTAAACTTTCTGGGTTTTATACCACTCCTCTTTGGCTTCTAAGACTACAGTTTTCTTAAGGCTTTCAGCTTCATGCTGTGAATCTTCAATTATTTTCTTTGCCAACTCATTAGATTTTAAAATGTTTTTATCAGCAGCAGCTTTTCTTACGTAGCTAATAACAAGGGCAAAGATAATACCTATGGCAAATCCTGCCAGAATGTATATATATTGCATTATTAACCTCACTTTTAAATTTATATTAACCCGCAGTACCGTGTATTATCGTTTTCTTGAACCAATATTCAAGGTGGACGCCTACCTTGTTTGCTTTACACGTCCGGATCGTGTCCGGCTTGTGCGCTGCAAATGGCTTGACTTCCTAATTCTAAGTGGTTCTGAAATAAAATAATATCACGAATACCGCAGGTGCTATATTTCGCTCTCTATAACCACTTCGTTAAGAAGAATCTTTATCTTCTCTAATTCTTCATTTAACTTTTTATTATTATCGATTTCAGCAACATATTTTTCTAACAACATTAACGAATAAAGTACAAACAATTTATTCTGATCTACAGTATTAAACCTTTCATTTAATTCTTCTAACTGTGATTCAAGATGTCTGGCAGTCTCTTTAAGTCTTTCTGGATCATCACTTTTAAAGTAATACTTCCTGCCTAGTATTTCGATTTCGATAGCCTTCATTGCTAATTAAAGATCATTCAGTTGATTAAAAATACTATCTAATTTGGAAGAAGCTTCCTTCATCTTGTTTTCATGCTTTTCTAATTCTTCCCTCAAATTCCGGTTTTCATTTCTCAGGAACTCGACCTCTTCCTTTTGTTTATTAGATGAACTTTGCAGTTCTTCAAGTTTTCCGCTATTTTCAGATTTAAATTCACTGAGAGAAGTATTTAATTTCTCCAGTTCAGCTTTTTCCAGAACAAGATTAGCATACTTATTCTTAAGTTCAGTATAATTATTTATTAGTTTCTGGATTTTTTCATCCAAACTTAAAATTGGTTTTCCCTCCATAATTACCTCATTTCAATGCTGTATTTACTCTCAAGTTTCTTAATTACATTCTGTAGAATATTATTTATATAATCATCCGTCAAGGTTTTTGTGTCGGAACTGAAAACTAAGCTAAAGGTGAGACTTCGAAATTCCTTTTTGATGTTTTTATCAGTAAATTCATCGAATAAAACCACTTTTTTTATGTTCCCCGGATTAACCCCTTTTATGGTACTGATAATATCATCATAATTATGTTGCTTCGAAATTATGAACGAAAGATCTCTTAAAACAGGTGGAAATTTAGGAATTGCTTTAAATACCGGTGTTTCCATTTTATGAAGTTTGAAGATGTCATCAAGTTTGATATCAATAACAAAGACTGGCTGTTCCAAATCATATTCGAGTGCTATTTTCGGATCAATCTTTCCCAGGCTTCCAATTATTTGTTTTTTGTAAATCACATCGGTGGCAAGACCCGGTTGATAAAACAGCTCACCTGATTCTTTGAAATTATAATTCTTTAAATCTAAATTATCCATGATTTCTTCAACAATGCCTTTTACATCGAAGAAATTAATCGATCGTTGATTCTCATCCCAATATACTGGATTAAGAAAACCAGTCATAAGCGCAGAAAGATGTATTTTCTCAGTTGCAAGTTTTTCATTTTTTCTTGTATAAACTTTTGCCTGTTCAAAAATCTTTAAATTTTTCTGTCCATGATTCATATTAAATAGAGCATTTTTGAAAAGATCCGGCAATAACATTGACCGCATAATTGAAAAACTTGTGCCAAGCGGATTTTTTAATCTGGCATTATTTCGTCGTTCATCATTTTCAGTAATATTGAATTTATCCAGATCAGCAGGATCTCCAAAATTCCAATTAATTACTTCAGAAAAGCCATAACTCACGAGAATATTTTTCACATTTCTACGAGCGTAGAAAATTTCTTTATCCATAATTCTCTGAGGTTGAATGTATGTATCAACGTTATTATATCCATGTAAGCGAATCACTTCCTCAATCAGATCTATCTCCCTTTCCAGATCCTTTCTGAAAGAAGGTATTTCAAATGTGAGTTTATCTTTTTCTTCAGCCTTAAAACTCAATCCTAACAGCTTAAGGTATTCTTTAATTTTCTCATTTGAAATACTGATTGTAAGAAGACTCTTAACGCGTGAAGGACGCAGTGAAACTAATCTTTTCCTAGTTGGATTCGGATATGAATCTAATTTGCCTTTCAAAAGAGTTCCACCAGCTAATTCAAGAATCAATTGACATGCTCTTCGACTCACTAGATCAGCAGTTTCATCAGCAATATTACGTTCAAATCTATAGGAAGAATCAGTTGAAATTTTCAATTTTCCAGCAGTTTTTCTAATTGAGGAATACAAAAAATTAGCAGCTTCAATAACGATATCAGAGGTTTCCTCAGTAATATGTGAATTTTCACCTCCGATTATTCCTGCAA
>DAOVQH010000070.1 GCA_030628755.1 Candidatus Cloacimonadota bacterium
CATAAACCGCTATCTTGGTTGAGGTAGAACCTGGATTAATGGCCAAAACTCGATAGTTCATTCATTTCCTCCATTTTATTAATAATTTATTCTGGATAAAAAAATCAAGTTAAATATTTCTCAAACAATAGATAATAAATTTCCTTCTTTTACTCTGCTCACCTCTTTGAAATTTACATAAATACACAAGCTTTCAAAGTCAAGAATTTTGATTCTATTTCCAGAAGAATTAACC
The DNA here is from genome assembly GCA_030628755.1 of Candidatus Cloacimonadota bacterium. Classification (GTDB taxonomy): domain Bacteria; phylum Cloacimonadota; class Cloacimonadia; order Cloacimonadales; family TCS61; genus JACNIV01. Next base: position 236 of record DAOVQH010000070.1, read on the forward strand.
CCTCACAAAAAATTTGACACAAAAAAGTTCAGTTCAGTAAATGTCGCACGGAGTTTGAAAAATGAACATTATAAACAATAAAACCGGATGGATTGAAGTCATCTGTGGAAGCATGTTCAGTGGTAAGACAGAAGAGCTTATCAGAAGAGTACACAGAGCTGAATATGCCAGACAGAAGATCCAGGTTTTTAAACCGAAAATCGATAACCGTTACGATGATGACCATATTGTCTCCCACACCCAGATGAAGGCTCCTTCCCAAAGAGTAACAAAAGCATCTGAAATCCTTCAGCTTCTGGAAAAAGATACTGAGATCGTGGCTATCGATGAAGTTCAGTTCTTTACTGATGAAATAATTGATGTCTGCAACCAGATGGCTGACATGGGCAAACGTGTTATTGTTGCAGGTCTGGATCAGGACTACACAGGCAAACCCTTTGGTCCCATACCCAAACTTCTGGCTGTGGCAGAATATATAGAAAAGTTCTCCGCAATCTGCGTTAAATGCGGTAATCCTGCTAATCGAACCCAGCGGCTTACCAGAAACAAAGACACTATAGTTGTAGGTGCAACCGATATCTATGAAGCCCGTTGCCGTAACTGTCACGAGGTTTTCGAGTAATGGATAGCATCAGATACTTGCTGGTTCAGGCTATTGATATCTATATGATCATTATTGTGATCAGGGCTGTCATGTCCTGGTTCTCCCCCAATCCTCATAACAGGTTTTTCCAATTTTTGATTAATATAACAGAACCTGTACTGGGAAGGATCCGCCGTTTTCTGCCCGTATCAGGGATAGATTTCTCACCTTTTATTGTTATCATTTTGCTCAGTATTATTCGAAGTATAATTATCAGGGCTTAATTAAGAATCAAATATGCTGAAAAAGATAGAAAAAGCAACAGATTATCTCAGAAAAAAAATAGATTTCAAACCGCAGATCGGAATCATACTGGGAACGGGTTTGAATCAGGTCGCACGGTTAATAGAGAATCCTGTAATCATTCCCTATGATGATATTCCCGGGATGGTTATTTCTACAGCTCCTAGCCACAAGGGGAGATTGCTGGCTGGCTTTTTAGACGATAAAAAGGTTATAATTTTGCAGGGACGTTTCCACTATTATGAAGGATACTCCATGCAGGAGGTTACCTTCCCTGTAAGAATTCTGAAAGTCCTGGGAGTAAAACAGCTCATTTTAACCAATGCTGCTGGAAGCCTGAATGAAGAATTTCAACCAGGCAATCTTGTTCTTATTAATGACCACATAAACCTGATGGGAGACAATCCCCTCAGGGGTGAAAACCAGGAAAAGCTGGGAGAGCGTTTTCCCAGCATGAACGAACCCTACAGTAATGAACTGATGGAAATCTGCCAGAATATTGCCCAGGAGAACGACTTTGAACTGAAAAAGGGGATCTACGCTGGACTGGCTGGACCCAGTCTGGAGACCAGAGCTGAATGTAAAATGCTGGTCTATCTGGGAGCAGACCTGGTGGGAATGTCCACGGTTCCGGAAGTCATAGTCGTCATTCACAGCGGCATGAAAGTGGTGGGAATCTCTGTTGTAACCAATCTCAGCAATATCTTTCACAGCCAAGCTCACAGCCAGGAGGATATTCAGAAGAATGCTCAAAAGGCAATAGCTAACCTTAAAATTCTAATAAAAAATTTAGTAAAGAAAATATAGGAAGGAAAATATTCATGGCTGCAAAAAACTTAACATCGAAAAAACTAGAAGTGTATGAATCCATCTTAATGCAAGAAAAAAATCAGGCTCAGAGGATTATCAATGGAATCGACGAGATCCAGAAGCGCGGAGCCAAGAATCGAAGTGGTGATCTCTCCTCCTATTCTCTACATCAGGCAGATATGGGAACGGATACAGATCAATCTGAAAAACGTGTTTATCTTCTTAATAAAGAAATAGAAAAATTGAATAAAATTAATTTAGCATTAAAAAGAATTTACGAAAAATCTTATGGTATCTGCGAAATCTGCGGAAAATACATAGGAGCAAGAAGACTCAAGATAGTTCCCTACGCCAGATACTGTATCGAATGTAAATCCAGAGAAGAAAAAAATAATAGAAGAAGACCTTGAAGAGCTTATTGAATAAATATTCCTATTTCTGGATATCACTGGTTATAATTTTTATTGATCAGCTCTCGAAATTTTTTATCCGGAAATTCCTTGATGTCGGGCAGGTAGTCAAGATCACAAAAAAACTGGTATGGATAACCTATGTCCGCAATACAGGTGCTGCTTTCAGTTTCTCCTTTGGAAGCCATCTACTTAACAAAATTATCTTTATTATCATCACCATCGCAGCTATAGTCCTGATAATTAATCTATTCAATAAATCAAAAACCAAGATCGAAAAGGTCATCTATGCTATGATTCTCGGTGGTGCTCTGGGAAATTTAATTGACAGGATAGCACTTGGCAGTGTAACTGATTTCATATGGTGCGATTTTCCAGATGTGATCATGACCAGGTGGCCCGTTTTCAATATTGCAGACAGTTGTATTGTGGTCGCCATAATTCTAATGATGGTTTATATCCTGTTTCACAGGAAAGAAACTGTGGAGGATAGATGAAATTGAAAATTATTTTTATTATTCTGGTTTTATTTTTTTGTTCTTATCTCTTTGCAGAAATTGAAGAGTTGTTCTTTTCAGAATATATCGAAGGAAGCAGTAATAACAAAGCTCTTGAAATATACAATGGTACAGGTGCAGATGTAGACCTTGCCGATTACCGTATCAATCAATCTGTTGATGGAGGAGGCTGGCAATACCAGCATTACTTCCCCACAGGAGCAACAATAACAGATGGTGACGTCTGGGTTATTACTACCAATCAGGCTGATGCTATTCTTCAAAATGCTGCGGATGAGATTTTACCTTTCCCCAGCGTAGTTCATTTCAATGGAGACGATGCCCGTGGTCTGGAAAAAACAACGGATGGAAGTGAAACCTGGACATTATTAGATGTTATCGGTGTCCCAGGTGAAGATCCAGGAGATGGCTGGGCAGTTGCTGGTGTAAATAACGCTACCAAAGAACATACACTGGTCCGGAAATCAACTGTGGAAGCTCCTACAACAGACTGGGCTCTATCTGCTGGAACAAATCCTTCAGAATCACAGTGGGAAGTCTATGACCAGAATACATTCGACTATATTGGTTTTCACATTTTTGGTGCTGATATAATCCCTCCCACATTGAACTCTGCTGTAGCTCTATCATCTTCAAGTGTAGAAATAACTTTCAGTGAACCTCTTGATGAAACCACTTCTGAAAATACAGGCAATTATTCCATTAATCCTTTCCTGGATATATCTTCAGCAAGTCTGGCAACAAACAAGGTAATTCTTACCACATCCGAGCAGACAGAAGCAGAAAATTATACAATTACAGTCAATAATGTGGAAGATCTGGCTGGAAACCCGATAGAAGCGGGGAGTTCTATAGATTTCACGGGTTATGGTGGAACTCAATACGACCTTATTGCAGATATTCAAAATAATCTGGACGATTATCTCGCCCAAGAAGTAACCGTGAGAGCTGTTGTTACAATCGGCGATGGATTATTGTATGCTGGGAAAACTCAATTCTATATCCAAGATGAATCTGGTCGTGGAATTCAGATTTTTGACCACACACCTTTAGCAACAACATACGTTAGAGGTGATCTTGTAAAAGTAACTGGAATTGTTGGTTTATATACCGGAACTGAAAACAAATATTATGATGTTCAAATTACAGAGTCAGAAGTCACTTTAATTTCTCAAGGCGAGGAACTTCCCGAGCCATATGAAGCAACAGGTTCTGAAGATTTTACAATGAATGGAACCTGGGCAAGTGCTACAGGTGAGATTGTAGATATATGGGATTCAATTTATGGCTTTTATCAAATCGTGGTTAGTGTTAATGGTGTGGAAATGGACCTTCAGTTTTGGGATTCTACCGGTGCTAATGTGGAAGAATATGTTGTAGGCGATGAAATTACAGCTCATGGAGTTATTGCTTTTTATGAAGATATACCGCAACTTTCCTGTGCTTATGAAGAAGATATCGACTATTATATAGATGACATTTATGATGATATTAATTTTGAGAAACCGGTAAATCCTGGTGAATCAGTTTTAGTTGGCTTTCCATACGAGGAACCATGCAATTCCGTTTTTCTACATTGGAAAACTAATAGAGATTTTGAATTTCATACAATTGAAATGGATACAACTTCTACAAGAGAAACTGAATATTTTGCTACTATTCCCGGACAATCTGCTGGCACATCAGTCACTTTCTATATATCTGTGTTTGATACATTAAATACTGAAATTCTTTTCCCGACGAATTTCCCGACTGAATTTTTTGAGTATCATTATGAAATCACTTATCATGCTGCTAAATTAAATATCCCTGCCAAACCCTTCAATCCCTATGCTGGAGAGAAATTCCCTATAGAATTTGCTTCCAAAAGCGGTGATAAAGCAATCCTGCGTATTTACAACGCTGAGGGAAAACTTGTATTTACTCCACAAAATATTATTATTTCAGGTCCAACAGGCATTACTCATTACAACTGGAATGGAAGAGATAAGAATCATAAACTTCTACCGCTGGGTCTGTATATATGTTACCTGGAAGTTATTGAAGCGAACACCGGAAAGAAAAAAACAGCCAAAGCCCCGATCGTGATCGGTGCTCCACTGAAGTAAGGGGGGATCATGAAAACTAGAAATTTTATTGTAACTTTCTTAATGTTCATCTTTACGATCAGTCTTTCCGCAGTTTTTGACGACTATGAACCCTCACCCAGAGCACGGGCAATGGGTGGAGCTTTTTATTCCAATAGTGATGATGCTAACTGTATCTTTTATAATCCGGCAGGATTGAATAAAGCTGGCAATAACTTGATGATCGGTTATACAAAGATTTTCAGTAACGATTTCCAAATATTGAATACGGTTGCTCTTTCTATGGAGCTTCCCAAAAAGTTCGGAATCATCTGTATTGGTCTGCAATCAATGGATGTAGATTTTCAGGATGTAAACCTGATGTCAGAAAAGATCTATGCTCTGGCTCACTCCTTTACGCTTTTGAAGGACGTTCATTCAGAGGTAGATGTTGGATATACTTTCAATATGTATCACCTGTCCATCAACAGTTTTGGTAATCAACCTGCTTTTGGAATAAATATTGGAGCCCTGGCTGTATTGCACCAGAGGACCAGGATCGGTTTTGCGGTTTCCAATCTGAATAATCCCAAGGTCGGTGAAGACAGCAGTCATGAACTTCCGCAGAAGATGGCAATGGGAATTTCCTATCTGCCCTATACTGATGTTATTACTTCCCTGGAAGTGAAAAAGACGCTTGGTGGTGAAACCGAGATCCATGCCGGAACCGAAGTCAGGGTTTTTGATATGCTAGCTCTTCGTTTTGGAGTCCGTTCACAACCGACAAGTTATTCAATGGGAGCGGAATTTAATCTTTATAATATTTCTATTAATTATGCCTATAACACCCACACCATTGACGTTACCCATCATTTCGGGGGGGGATATAAATTCTAATTGTATTAAAAAAAGGAAACCGAGCGGTTTCCTTTTTTTTTACTTCTTTTTATCAGGATAATTCAGAATATGTACTTTATCAGCTCTGATTACTATTTTGGAATGTGGTTTTCCTTCCTTGTCTTTCCACTGGTTTTCCTTGAGAGTACCTTCAATAACTACCGGAACTCCTTTTTTATAGTAATCTTCACGCTCGGCAAGAGCACCCCAGACCTCCACATCAACAAAGGAAACCGTTTCCTGCCATTTGTCATCTTTACCTTTATAACGCTGATTGTGAGCAATTGTTAGAGTAGTCACCGGGACCTTATTTTCGCCAACGCGGTTGATGACCGCATCTCTTACGATATTACCTGCCAGGGATACATTATTAATGCTTGGTGTTCTAATCATGTTACCTCCTTTTTTAAATTGATATAATCTATAATCTGATTTATCAATAGAAAATATGATTTACTATTTTTTACAGATTAAAATAAAAAGATATTAATCTGAATTATATCCTTCTTTTTAAGGAAATTCTGGGTTTGAATTTGTAGAAGTTTATAATTTTCGTCAAATGATTTTTTAATTTTTTGGGAAAAAAAAGTATTTGTACTCCTTGAATTATTTCATTAAATCTTCAAATTATTAACATCTGTCCATAACCTCACCACTGTTGAAATATTCAGCAAGCTGAATTTCACCCTGTGAAATAATCCCGATATATCGTATCGGGACTGTTCCTGCTTCGCAGGATTTCACTGGGTGAACAGGGTAAACCTGTTGCAGGCGAAGGAACATAAGATGTTGTTGAATGTAGAATCCTCTGCTGTCTCCTTTTAGCAAAAGGAGAACATAAGATGCCGTTGAATGTAATAAAAAATCTTCCTGCTTTTCTACGTTTTCCCTTTAATAAAGGGAAATTGTAAAGGGTTCTATTTTCCAGATAAGGAGAACATAAGATGCTGTTGAATGTTATTCTCCCTGAGGGAATCATCTTGCTTTTCTCATGAAGAATCTGGCTGGCGAATATTCCAAATTGTTGACATAGACTATTCCAAGTTAAACATAAAAAAAACACGCCATAGGCGTGTGAGATACGGTGTGTTACCAACAGTCTTTTCTCCACTGGTTCGGGTTTCCGTCAAATCGCCAAAGGCGATTAAAAGCCGGACAATGTGTAACTGGAACTATGTGTTTTCTTTCTACCCGCTGGTTCGGGTTTATAACTCGAACCATACGTTTTTTTAAAATCTCTCATATCTATTTTTATTAATCAACTTAGAAAGTTGAACAAAAGACTTGGTTCAATTTACCCCGATGAATATCGGGGAACCAGCGAAAGAAAGACTTTTCAGAGGGAAATATAAAAAATGAATGGTTCAGTTAGCCCCGATGAATATCGGGGAACCAGCGTAGTTAATTACACTTTATCCACTCAACAAATTTAGCTACACCTTCTTCAAAATCTGTTTGAGGATTGTATCCCAGTATTTTCCTGCTTTTAGAGATATCAGCATAGGTTCTTTCTACATCACCGGGCTGCAAAGGTAGTAGCTCCTTCTTTGCTTTTATTCCAAGCGCTTTTTCCAGAGTTTCTATCATTCTGTTTAGAGATATAGTCTGTGATTCTCCCAGGTTAAATATCTCGTAGTGATAACCTGTTTGTACAAACTCGATTGCTTTCAGAATACCATCGATAATATCGTCGATATAGGTGTAATCACGCTGAGTGGTGCCATCACCATAAACGGGTATAGCCTTTCCATTCAGCATCAAACGTGCAAATTTATGAATGGCAAGGTCAGGTCTCTGGCGAGGTCCGTACACGGTAAATAACCTCAGGCAGAGGATGGAAATCTTGTACAGGTGATGATAGGTGTGGCAGATAAGTTCCCCTGCTTTTTTGGTGAAAGCATAAGGAGAAATTGGATTATCTACATTGTCAACCTCAGAGAAAGGAACTTTTTTATTATTTCCGTAAACCGAAGAAGATGAAGCAAAAATAAAATTTCTGATACCGTGCTTCTTACACTGTTCAAGCAGGTTCACCGTTCCATTGATATTTACTTCTGTATAGAGTTTAGGATCGGCAATAGAGGGTCTTACTCCTGCCATTGCTGCCAGGTGGATAATAAGGTCGAATTTATTTTCAGAAAATATTGATTCCAAACTCTTATCATCCCGGATATCAGTTTCAAATAAGAAAAAATTATCATTCGTCTGCAGAGTTTTTATATTGTTCCATTTAATCCCGGGATCATAAAAATCGCAGAAGTTATCAAGTCCAAATACATTGTGTTCACCAACCAGATTCTCACAGAGATGAGAGCCGATAAACCCCGAACAACCTGTTATTAATATATGCATATGTTATACTCCCATTAATCTCTTTTCCTAATTATCATCTTCTCGACCAGTGGAATAAGAATTGAGCAGTTTAAAATAATTATTTAATCTCTTCTTAATAAACATAGATCCGTAATATGTCTTAAAATAGTTCTCTCTCTTGAGTGCATCTTTTTTATTTAAACATGCTTCAAAATAAATTAGTCTTAATGGTCTTCGATATTTTGTAGATTGAACTTCACCATTATTGTGTTGCTCAATTCTTAATTTTAGATTTTTCGTAAATCCATAATACAAATTATTATCTTTTTCGCTTATTAATATATATGTGTAAAAATAATTCATTTTAATAATCTAAAATTATTCCACAGGGTAAACCCTGCTGCTCCGGTTATTAGTATGTTCATAATTTTAACAAATTAATCAACCACAATTACGAGTTGCTGGTTCGTGTTTGTAACTCGAACCATGTGTTTCTTGAAATTTTCCATTTCCATTTTATATCAACTTTTAAAGTTGATTGAAACTTCAGGTTCAATTAACATAATTGAACCAGCGTAGTCACATAGTCTCACAGTCTCAAAGCGGGAGCTTTGAGTTACATAGTCTTCCAATCGCATAATAAGAGAACCCGAGTTCTTTCAGCTCTTTCGGATTATACTGGTTCCTGCCATCGAAGATAACAGGTTTGTTCAGCAGTTCCTTTACTTTCTCAAAATCAGGATAGCGGAACTGATTCCACTCGGTAATAAGAAGAAGAGCATCAGCTCCTTTCAAAGCGTCGTAATTGCCATGGACATATTTTATCTTCGGATTTTCGCCAAAGACCCTGTTGGCTTCATCCATGGCTACCGGGTCGTATGCCTGAACGGTTGCTCCTGCTTCAAGAAGACCATTGATAATTGTGATGGAAGGAGCTTCTCTCATATCATCGGTCTTGGGTTTGAAACTAAGTCCCCAGATAGCAAAGGTGAGCACTGCCAGGTTATCACCAAAATGGCTTTTAACTTTTCTTACAAGAACCGTTTTCTGATCTTCATTTACAGCTTCCACAGACTGAAGTACACGCACTGCAGTACCTGCTTCCTTAGCCATATGAATAAGGGCTTTTACATCTTTTGGGAAGCAGCTGCCACCATATCCAACACCCGGGTAGATGAATCTATAACCGATACGCGAATCAGAACCGATCCCATGACGCACTTCAGACACATCGGCTCCCATTAGTTCGCAGAGGTTTGCTATATCGTTCATGAAAGAGATCTTGGTAGCCAGCATGGCATTGGCAGCATATTTGGTCATCTCAGCCGAACGAACCGACATGATGATAAGTTTATCGCGGGTGCGGCAGAAGGGGGCATAAAGCTCGTGCAATATCTCGGCACATTGCTCACTATCTGTTCCTACTACAACTCTGTCCGGCTTCATGGAATCGTTGACGGCATCGCCCTCTTTCAGGAATTCCGGGTTGGAAACCACATCAAAAGGATAATCTACACTACGTTCATCGAGGATCTGCTGCATTTCAGCTTTCACCAAGTCTGCAGTTCCTACGGGTACAGTCGATTTATTGATAACTATTTTATAATCATTCATATATTTGGCAATATCACGAGC
>DAOVQH010000170.1 GCA_030628755.1 Candidatus Cloacimonadota bacterium
AAAAGAACTTGCTAAAATACTAGGGATAAAATATGAGATTATCGACATTTCACCAATGGTCGATGTCTATTTTGATAAATTTGAATCTGACGTAAATCATATTAGAAGGGGTAATCGAATGGCGAGAGAGCGTATGTGCATTCTTTACGATCTTTCTGCAAAATACAAAGCTCTTGTAGCGGGAACTGGAAACAGGTCGGAATTAATGGTTGGCTATTGTACTCAATATGGCGATAATGCCTGTGCATTTGAACCTATCGGGCATCTTTATAAAACTGAAGTTGTTGAAATTGCTAAACTCTTGAAATTACCTGAATCAGTTATAAATAAAAAGCCTACAGCAGACCTCTGGACAGATCAAACCGATGAAGGGGAGATGGATATTACTTATAAAAGACTTGATGAAATTCTTTGTAACTTATTAGATTTAAAATTAGAAAAAGAGGACATAATTGAAAAAGGATTCTCTGAAAAGGAAATTGAAAAGGTGCAGAGAATGATACGGAATTCTGAGTTTAAAAGAAGAACACCTCCTATGCCAAATATATCCGCTCTCGAGGAGAATTGATGAGTTTATTCAAAACTGACAGATGCAAAATCTGCAAAACTTATCGTGGTCACAGGTTTTGCCTGCGTATTGGAAAAGATATCTGCTGGCACTGCTGCAATGAGAAACGTGTTGATTTCAAATGCCCTGAAGACTGTAAATATTCTCTTCGAAAAGAAGAAAATAAAAAAGGTTTATTCCAATACAAAACAAATGCAGATTCTCAAGCTGAATTCTTTGACCTTATAAAGAATGAGATCAAGATCTGGATAAGAAAACCACAGCAGATATTCGAAGGAAAAATTCCAATTCAAATGGTAGAAACAAAAGAAGGCAGAGAAGAAATAGAAAAATTCTTTGATCAATTTCCTATTGAAAAATTACAATCCTTATCTTATTTAATTTCAGAACTTAAACTTACCAATCTTAAAGTGATTACTCAAAAGAAAAATTATGAAGATATTGCTGGAGAATTTTTAGATAAAATTATCGAACAAAGCTGGGAAGAAACTGTCTCTTTCCTGATGAACAAAGAAAATTACAAAAATCAAGATTACAAAAAGAATTATATCAAGAGGATTTCCTCAAATAAGATAATAAAGAAAATAACAGAGTATGATTTGATTTCTTCTGCATTATCAGAAGACAAAAAACAAGCTCTGGTCTTCTTTGAGATCAACGGTAAGTATGATATGACAGTTGTTCTGAAAGCAATAAAAGATAGTTGGAAGGTTTCTGCTAAGTTCTTTGGAAAACCGGAACTCTTTAATGGAGAGAACGAAGCAATTCAGCAGGTGGCAGTTCTACTTTCCAAGAATGAACTTACAAAAGCATTTGAACTGCTAAAAAAATATTCCGAGATTTACGTTGATTCCGCTGATTTTCAGTATTATTGGGGATTGTACTATACTTTCAGCCAGAATTCCACCAAAGCCAGACAGTTCTTCTTAAATGCTGTAGAAATCGATCCAAACTTTATTGAAGCAAAATACAATTATGCTTTTGTTTTGCATTCTGAAAATAATATTGAACAGGCAAAGAATCTATATAAAGAAATTATGGAAGCTTCTCCAAAAGAAGTAAAAACACTGAATAATCTTGCTTCAATTTATATAGATGAACAAAATCTGGAAGAAGCAAAAAAGCTTCTCGAAAAATGTCTGGAAATCAATAAAGATTATGAAGTAGCCAGAAAAAATCTGGATAGAGTTAATAAGTTGATTTAAAAAAATGTAAAACTTCCGAAGTTTCCAAAACTTCGGAAGTTTGAGGTTAAGATGAAAGAGCAATTTCATAGAATCTCATTGAATCTCTGGGAAGTACCAAAAACAGGACAGATGAGAGTTCCCGGACGAATTTACGCTAATGAAAAAATATTATCATCAATTTATAAGGACAATGCTATTCAGCAGGTTAAAAATGTCGCTTGTTTACCTGGAATTCAGAAATATTCACTCGCCATGCCGGATATTCACTGGGGATATGGTTTTCCAATCGGTGGAGTTGCTGCTATGGATGCAGAAACAGGGATAATTTCTCCAGGTGGTGTGGGTTACGATATCAATTGCGGTGTTAGATTTATCAGGACAAATCTACAGTTCGATGATATTAGAGATAAATTACCTTCTTTGGTTAATTCGATCTTCCACGATGTACCAACAGGTGTCGGCTCACACAGTGCAATAACCAGACTCTCTTTTAGTGAATTGAAACAGGTTCTTAAAATAGGTGCAAAGTGGTCGATTCAAAAAGGATATGGAAAGGAAGAAGATCTGGATTCCATCGAAGAATTTGGGTATTTAAAAGAAGCTGACCCCGACAAAGTAAGTCATAGAGCCATGCAGAGAGGTTCAGACCAAGCGGGAACACTCGGTTCCGGGAATCATTTTATTGAAATCGGTGTTATAAAGGATGTTTATGAAAATACTATCGCAGAAAAATTTTGTTTAAAGAAAGATCAAGTAGCTGTCATCATTCATACAGGTTCACGTGGATTGGGTCATCAGGTTTGTGATGATTATGTTCATAAAATGCTGATAGAAAGTGAGAAGTTGAATTTTAGTTTACCTGATAAACAGTTAGCTTCTGCATATATCAATTCCAGGTTGGGAAGAGATTATTTTGGTGCAATGGCTTGTGCAGCGAATTTCGCCTGGGCAAACAGGCAGATAATTATGCACAAAGTTGAGAAATCAATTTTGAAAGAATTGAGATTAAGTGCTTCAGAGTTAGGCTTCGAGCTTATTTACGACGTTTGTCATAACATTGCAAAATTTGAAGAATATGAAATCGATGGGAAAATAAAACGAGTTTGTATTCATAGAAAAGGAGCTACCCGAGCTTTTGGACCTGGAAGAAAGGAGCTTGCTTCAAAATTCAGGGAAACCGGGCAACCAGTAATTATTCCTGGTGATATGGGAACCGAGAGTTATCTGTGCGTTGGCACTGAAAAAGCCATGAAAGAAACCTTTGGAAGTTCATGTCATGGTGCAGGCAGGATGATGAGTCGTCATCAGGCTTTGAAATCAACTAATATTAATCAGGTTTTGGATGAGTTAAACAAAAAGCACATTATTGTCAGAGCAGCAAAAAATAAAACATTAGTCGAAGAAATGAGCGATGCTTACAAAAATGTCAGTGATGTTGTAAATACTATGCATGATGCAGGTATTATTAAGAAAGTTGTTAGAACTGTTCCGGTGGGAGTGATTAAAGGATAGTTGTTGAGTTGTAAAAATAGTGACGACTTGAGGTAAATGGAACATGAAAAAATATGAAATTATCGAACATACTGCGGATCTTTCTTTCCGGGTTTTTGGTAAAACAATCCAGGAAATATTTGAAAATGGTGCTGCTGCTTTAATGGAACTGATGTTCAAGGCTTCATTACAGAAGGAAACAAAACTCCAAGAAAAAGAAATAAGAATAGATTCACTCGATACAGCAACCCTGTTCATAGATTGGCTGAGAGAAATCCATTATTTAGCTGTTGTGGAAAAGAAAATCACAAAAAGAATTCATATTACTAAATTAAACGATAAAACCATCAATGCACAGGTTTGGACAACAGGTCTCAATCCTGAAGATAAAACTATTAGAGAAATAAAAGCAATTACTTTTCACAATATAAAAATAATTCGAAAAAATGACTTTATGTATGTTGACATTGTGTGTGATGTGTAAATAATTCAAAAGAAATTTCCGAACATATTTTCATATTTCTTGACATCAATCATTTACAAATTGTTTTAAGAATTGCAGAAAGTAAAAAAGTGATTTTCTGGAATTAAGGGAGAAATAAATTGGAAAAGATTCTGGTTACAAGTGCATTAACTTATGCGAATGGCAAGCTTCATATTGGTCATGTTGCAGGTTCATATTTGAATGCAGATATTTTTGTAAGATATCAAAAGCTGATTGGAAACGATGTAATTTACATTGGTGGAACTGATGATTATGGAACCCCAATTTCTTTGAAAGCTGAAGAAGAAGGAGTTGCTCCCCGCATTATTGCTGAACGTTATAATAAAAGTATAAAGAAGGATCTGCAAGGTCTTAATATTCAATTGGATAATTTCTCAGGGACTTCCAGACCCAGGCATATCAAAATCTCCCAGGATTTCTTTACAAACCTCCTGGAAGCTGGATATGTTACTAAAAAAACATTAAAACAACTTTATGATAAGAAATATAAACGTTTTCTTGCAGACAGGTATATTGAAGGAATTTGTCCGTATTGTAAATCAGATGGAGCACGGGGTGACCAATGCGATAACTGCGGTAAACTCATTGATGCAATCAATCTAATAGAACCCAAAAGCAAAATTTCCGGAGAAACCCCTATTATTAAAGAGACAACCCACTGGTATTTGAATCTTCCAAAATTTGAAAATGAACTCAGAGAGTGGCTGAAAATCAAAACTTACTGGAAAGATAATGTGCGAAATTTCATCTTTAGCTGGCTGAACGAAGGATTAAAAGAACGAGCCATAACCCGCGACCTGGACTGGGGTGTTCCTATTCCTCTTGAGAATACTAAAGGGAAAGTTCTTTATGTATGGTTCGATGCACCAATTGGGTATATTTCTTCAACACAGGAATGGGCAGAAAATAAAGGACAACCTGACCTCTGGAAAGATTACTGGTTAAATCCAAACACCAAACTCATCCACTTTCTTGGGAAAGATAACATTCCCTTTCATACCATTATCTGGCCCTCCATGTTGATGAAACAGAAATATCCTTATGTTCTTCCTTATGATGTACCTGCAAACGAATTCCTGAATCTGGAAGGACAAAAAATGTCCACCAGCCACAACTGGACAGTTTGGGTGGAAGATTATTTGAAATACTTTAATGGAGAACTATTGCGTTATGTTCTGGCAGCAAATGCACCTGAAACCAAGGATAGTGATTTCTGCTGGAAAGACTTTCAAGCAAAGATAAATAACGAATTAAACAACATTCTGGGAAATCTTGCTAACAGAACTTTTATATTTGCTCAAAAGTGTTTTAATGGAAAGATCTCAAAACCTGAAGTTCTATCCGAACAATCCCAGCAAACATTAAACGAAGCTTGCAAAATTGCTGATTATATTGGGGGGAGTTATAATAATTACCAGGTAAGAAAAGCTTCAAGACTTGCGATGGATATTGCCAGAATTGGAAATAAGTACTTTGATGAAACTCAACCCTGGTTCGAAGTTAAGAAAAGTAAAAAAATAGCTGAAGAAACACTCTATGTTTGTACTGAACTTTTGAGAATCATCTCGATTGTTTATTCACCAATAATTCCAAAAGGTATGAAAAAATTACGAAAAATGATAAATCTTCCTGGAAAAATTTCCTGGAAAGATTTAGATAAAAAACAAATCAAATTTGAAATCAGCGAAGTTTCTCAGCTTTTTAAAAAAATTGAAGATAAAGAAATTGAGAAACAGCTTGAACTTCTGAAAGCAACTCAAACTGTGGAGGAAAAAATAATGGAACACGGATAACACTGATTGAACGGATAGTCGCAGATAGAATGAATACGACGCAGATGTAATATGAAAAGAATATTTCTTTAAGTATTATTTTTTTATTAAAAGAAAGCAATATAATTTATTTTTTTATCTTTAACAGTAAAGGGTTCTGCAAAATTGAAGTGTTTTTTTACCTCACCTCAGTCCTCTCCTAAGAGGAGAGGAAGTTTTTATGCTCCTTCTCCTCGATAGGAGAAGGCTGGGATGAGGTGGATATTGTAAGAAAAAGAATACGACGCAGATGGAATATGATTAATTTTAAAATGTTAGACAGGATA
>DAOVQH010000133.1 GCA_030628755.1 Candidatus Cloacimonadota bacterium
AAATTCCACTAATATTTCTTTTGGAACTGGCTATTATGCTGAGAATTTCAATTTAGCTCCAACCAGATTCAGTTTGAGTTTCAATAATTCTTTAACAAAAGATGAAGCAAATGAAACATTCGATTATAAAAAGAACAACATTGTATTAAGTGCAAAAAGTAAATTTGAAGATCTACCTCTCACCACAACCTTATCATATTCACTAAATCTGAATGACAATGAAACCCGCACCTACAATGATTCTCTTTCGCAATGGGATCCTACCATTCAAGAAAATTCAAATTATAATGCGATTTATTTGAAAGGAGAACTTTGTCTACTCGATGAGAAATTAAAACCTTATCTTGATTTCAGGTATACTACTTTTGGTGGTGATATTGAATCTCAGGTTTCTCAGATGTTCAATCTTGGAACAAGCTATAACATCACTCCAGATACTTATATTTCAACTGATCTCGGCTTAAAATTGTATCAAAACAAGGATACTGAGGGTAAGGATGATTATTCCAAATTCAATTGGAAGCTAAAGATTTCTCAGAAATTCTAAAGAATGAAGAAACTCAAATTCCTTATTCTACCTTTTATTATCTTTGTTGTTTTAAGAATCTTATTTGTCACGGGTTTCTGGCAGAATATAGAACATAAAGCAAAGGACAAGTTCTTTTTACTTCGTGGGACAAGAGAAATCTCCGGCGATATTGTCATTGTTGAGATTGGAGATGACACTTTCAACACCTTGAATGTACGTTGGCCCTTTCCGCGTGAATATCATGCCAGGTTGATTGAAAACCTGGAAAAGGCAGGTGTCAAACAGATCATTTTTGATATTGAATTTACAGAAAAGACCAATCCTACTTCAGACGAATTACTGGCAAGAACAGCAGGGAAATATAAGAATATAATACTTGCCGGGAAATTAATCAAAACCATTTACAATTATTCTATCAGGGAGCAATTTCTCTCTCCCATAAAACTCATTACCCAGAAAGGTGTGCAATGGGGAACAGTAAATATCTCTGCTGATGGTGATGGTTTTGTTAGAAGATATGAACTTTTTCAGAAAAGAGGAAAGCAAATAAAATTATCAATCGGTGTATTATCCCTCGCAAATTGCTATAAACTTTTAAACTTTGAAGAAGAAGTTAAAAATTATCCCGGTTTATTTAAGATAGGTGGAAATTACATTCCCAAGGTTACATCAAAAAGTTCGTTAATAAATTATTGCGGTCCCAGCCGAACATTCAGCACCTATGATTATGCCGATGTTATCGATGACTCTACCTTTACTACATCTTTTGAGAAAGAACTTGAAACCGAGCTAAACCAGTATTACGACCTGGCAGAGAATTTTAAAGACAAGATTGTTCTTATTGGTCTTACTTCAGTAGAGTTCCATGATACACATCATACTCCTTTCTTTACTGAAGATAAACAATTAATGGCTGGTGTGGAGATACATGCGAACTTTATAGAAATGGCTCTACAAAAGGATTACTTAACAGAATTCTCATTTGTAAAGTATCTGATATTTTTCTTTTTGGTTTCTTTTATTTTGTTCTTTATTTATTCTAATGTTAAGCCATCATTATCGATTTTTCTGAATGTTTTTTTAATTATCGGTTACCTGATTTTTTCTTATTATCTTTTTACAAGCAAAAGCCTTCTTATATCCCCTTTAGAAATACCAACCTTAATTATCGTTGTTTACGTTGTTGGTCTTGTATTCCAATACATCAAAACAGTACAGGAAAGAAAATTTATTAAACAGGCATTTGGTCATTATATAGCACCGGAGTTGGTAAATGAACTAATAAAAGACCCCAAGAAACTCGAATATGGTGGTGTACAGAAAGAATTGACTGTTCTCTTTTCAGATATTGTATCTTTTACTCCTTACACTGAAAGCCATTCCCCCAAAGAGACTGTTGATATACTGCGTGAATATCTTACAGAAATGGTGGAAATCGTTACCAGGAACAAAGGAACATTGGATAAATTTGTAGGAGATGAAATCATAGCAATTTTCGGTGCACCAGTCGATCTGGAGGATCACGCATTCTGGGCTTGTAAAGCAGCTTTGGAAATGCGGGAAAGACTTAATGAATTACATGAGAAATGGAAAGCTGAGAAAAGAGATCCTTTTGAAATGGGAATTGGTATAAACAGTGGTTTATTAACAGTTGGAAATCTTGGATCAGAACAAATATTTGATTATACAGCTATTGGTGATAATATGAATGCGGGTGCACGAGTCGAAGCATTGACCAGGAATTATAAAACCAAAAATAATATCATCATAAGTGAAAGTACATATCAACTGGTAAAAGATAGTATTATTTCCAATTTTATCGATGAAACAAAAGTAAAGGGTAAATCTATTTCTATAAAAATCTATGAGTTATTAGGAATTAAAAAGGAGATTTAAGAATCGTACGATATATGAATAAACCAATAAGTTGTAAATTTTTTTGCAATTTTTTTTTCTTATATGTAAATAGATGTCGATGTTTACAGCAAGAATGTTTAAAACCTTTAATATCAATAGGTTACAGATTGAGAATATTTAATTTCGTAGTTAAAAATTTTGGTGAAAATGTCGAATATCCCTCTAAAAATGCAGGTTTAGAGATTTTTTTGTTGACAAGATATTAGATGAATTGAAATTCTAATTTATGTTTTTTAGGCCATTAAAATAAAGGAGGAAAGTTCATGAACAGACAAGATTTAGTTGGTAAAATTGCTGCTGAAGCAGGAGTTACCAAAAAAGCTGCAAACCTTGCTTTAAATGCTGTTATCGATGGTATTACACTCGCATTGGAAAGAGGTGACAAAGTATCATTAGTAGGATTTGGTACTTTTAAGGTCAATCAAAGAAAAGCTCGTACAGGGGTTAATCCTCAAACTAAAGCTAAAATTCAAATTCCTGCAAGGAAAGTTCCTGTATTCAAAGCTGGGAAAAAACTCAAAGAAGCTGTTAAGTAATTTTTTAATGGTTTTTAAAAGCAAGAGTGAAAAAACTCTTGCTTTTTTTTTATCTGTTTTTATTTGTGACAATATAAAATACAATAGAAAGAGGAAATTATGAAATTCTCTATTGAAAAACTCGATCTACAATCTAATATTCAGTATCTATATAACATTGTACCAGGTAAAAATACTATGCCTATCCTGACAAACTATCTCATTGAAGCAGATGACAAAAGCAATCTTCTAAAGTTTACTGCAACAGACCTGGAAATAACTGTGGTAGTCGAATTTGAAGCAAATATTTCTGAAGGTGGAAAAGTCGCTGTATCTGCTAGAAATTTGAACGAGATTATTAATTCTCTTCCAGATTCAGCAGTTCATTTTCTTGTAGAAGAAGATGTTTTAAAAATTCATTGTGAACTTTCTAAATTCAATCTGCTCTGTGCAGAAAGCAGTCAATTTCCATTGGTACCTCAAAAAGATCTTTCGAATGTTATCGAGCTTGATGCTGAGATGTTCAAGAAAATGGTCGATAATACTCATTTTGCCGTTTCTACGGAAATTAATCGACCAATATTCACAGGTATTTTCTGGAAAATGAATTCCGATCATCAATTAATGGTTGCTACTGATGGTAAGAAAATAGCAGAATTTAAATTGAATAATCAAGTAGACATACCTGAATCTGTTGAGCAAATTATTCCAACTAAAGGATTACTTTTCCTTGATAAAGTTATTTCAGAAGATATCCCTAAAATATCTGTTCTTATCGAATCTAGCAGGGTAATGTTTGCTTATGGAAATTACACGATTTTCACTCATATTATCGAGGGGAGATTCCCGGATTACACCAAAGCCATACCAACAAACAACACTAATATTCTGGTAATTAAAAAGAACATGCTGAAAGATGCAGTAAAGAGGGTTTCTCTTTTAGCATCGGAAGATACATTCAAAGTTAAGTTTGATGTTACTGGTGATACACTTTCTATCAATAGTGCAAAGCGTGAAGAAGGAGAAGCAACTGAAAATCTTGAAGATTTCAAATATACCGGAGAACCTCTTATAATTGCCTTCAATTACAGGTATTTAAATTCAATTCTTAATGTGGTAGAATCTGAAAATATCGAGATTCGTATGGGAAAATCGAATGAACCGGCACTCTTCTTCAATACTGATGAAGATGAGAGATACACAGCACGCTTTTTATTAATGCCGCTTCGGTTAGTTTAGTTGGAAATATCATTTTTAAAATTAACTAACTATCGTCCCGACATATCGGGATGAAATTTAAAATCGATTTTTACCCGGAAGGAGCTCTTATCCATGGTAGAAATGGAATAGGAAAAACCAACCTTCTGGAGGCTATGTCATATATTACTTTTGGGAAGTCTTTTCAATCCGTCAGGCGCCGGACACAGCCCAATCACGATACGGATTTGATTAATTTCTCAAAAGATTTTTTTCGTATTGAAGGAACATTCAAATTTAAGAAGAGAAAATATTCTTTCGAAACTGCGGTTGATAGATCAAAGAAAATAATAAGAATTAATAAAACAAATGTATTGAAGACGAGTGAACTTTACAAATATCTAAAAGTTGTCTACTTCTCACCTGAGGATATTGCCATAATTGGAGGTGCTCCTTCATTTCGAAGAAATTTCATAGATCAGGCAACTTCTCAATATTCTTATGAATACATTGAGTTATTAAGAACCTATAATCGCATTTTAAAGCAGAGAAATGCTTTATTAAAAACTGAATTTGAACGTTCGGAAAAGATAACCTGGGATGAGCGGTTCGTAAAATATGGGGTTGAGATTATTAAATTCCGCTTGAAATATCTTGAGAAATTCATTCCAATCCTGATTGGTTATTATTCAAATATCAGTGGTCAAAAGGAAAAACTAAATATTAGTTACAAATATTCTTTCCCTGTTTCTGGTTCAGATATTCAGGAGAGTCTATTTGAGCATCTGGAAAAGATTGAAGATCAGGAAATTCAGCAGGAGAGAAGTTTAGTTGGTCCACATCTGGATGATATAGAATTTCTAATTAACGAACATCCTGCCCGGAATTTCGGTTCACATGGACAAAAACGCTCTCTATCTATAGCTGCCAGGTTGGTGCAAGCAAATCTGATTACTCAAATAGATAGTGACACCCCTGTTCTCATGTTTGATGATGTTCTATCTGATCTGGATAAATATAGAGCTGAAAGAATTTTGCAAATGTTGGAAAGAACCCTTCAGATATTTATTACAACCCCCAATATTGAAATTTATAAGAATTTTAGATTACCCGAGATTGATCTGGGAAATAGTAAATGAGATTAAATAAAAATATCACCGGCTGGTTGATGTATGACTTTGCCAATTCTTCTTTCACAACTATAATTGTAACTGTTATTTATAGTGTATATTTCAAAAATGTTGTTGTGAATCAAGGGGAAGTGGGAACTGCATTATGGGGGAGAGCTGTCAGTATTTCCATGCTTATGGTAGCAATTACTGCCCCGATTTTCGGAGCTGTTGCAGATTTTTCTCGAGCCAAAAAAAAATTCCTGTTTTATATGACATATCTCACTGTTATTTTCACTGCCCTTTTATATTTTGTTAAAGCCGGGAATATTTTCACAGGAATGTTATTTTTCATTATAGCTAATTTTGGATTTAACAGTGGGAATGTATTTTATAATGCACTTCTGCCAGATATTGTTCACAGGAAGGATATAGGTAAGGTTTCCGGTTGGGGATGGTCTGTTGGGTATATTGGTGGATTGGTTGCATTGCTTTTGATCCTGCCCTTGGTTCATAATAAATGGATAAGATTGGTTTTCCCAACAGTGGCAGCATTTTTTGGAATTTTTGCCATTCCCACCTTTTTACTTCTAAGAGAAATTAAAAAACCATCGAAAAGAACAAACTATTTCAAAACTGCAATTGGAAGAATCAGGACATCGGTTAAAAACATCAGACACTTTAAAGAGCTTGTAAAATATATAATCAGCTATCTTGTTTACAATGATGGGATTATTATTGTCATCAGCTTTGCTGCAATCTATGGAGCTACACGTTTTGGAATGAATGAAAAGCAGCTGATTACATATTTCATTATTGCCAATATAACCTCGATGATCGGTGCTTTTGTTTTTGGATATATTCTCGATAAAATTGGTGCAAAGAGAACCATCTCCATAACTCTTCTGATATGGATAGGAGTAGTTGTGTGGGCATTTCTCTGTAGTAATGTGAATGAATTTTATCTTGTAGGAATGCTTGCCGGGATTGCCATCGGGTCAAGTCAATCAAGTAGCAGGTCTATGCTTGCTCTTCTTTCACCCCAGGATAAAATGGCGGAATTTTTTGGATTCTACTCTGTTACAGGAAGATTAGCTTCAATTATGGGTCCATTGATTTATGGGGAAATATCAAGAATAACCGGTAATCAAAGATGGGCGATTTTATCAATAGTTCTATTTTTTATAGTTGGCGTAATACTTCTTCAAACCGTTAATGAAACAAAAGGTAAAAAAATCGCTTTAAGCTGGACCAATCCAGATAATTAAATTTAAAAAAAGTTTACAAAAAAGATATTTAAAATTTCATTGATTTAAAAATATTAGTAAATTGGGGGATAAATGCTGAGAACAGTACTTTTATCGAAAATCCATCGAGCCAATGTGACATTCAGAGATTTAAACTATATTGGAAGCATAACTATAGATAAAAAACTTTTGGAAGCAACAGGAATGAAACTGCATGAAAAAGTAGAAATTTATAATATCAGTAATGGAAACAGGTTTGCAACTTATATTTTCGAAGGAGAAGCAGGATCCGGTATCATTGGTATTAATGGTGCAGCAGCAAGACTTGTAAGCATTGGTGATAAAATAATAATTGTAAATTACTGTCAACTGGATGAGAAGGAAATCAAAGATCATATACCAAAAGTAATAGTTATCGAAGATAAAAAAAATCTTAAGTTCACAGAGGTATAATTGAAACCGATCCTGGTTAA
>DAOVQH010000075.1 GCA_030628755.1 Candidatus Cloacimonadota bacterium
AAGGAAGACCAAAAGGACAAGAAATAAAGATTAAATTTAATTATTCAAAAAAAGATTGACATAAGAAAATTCTGAAATTAACAAAGAATGGAATATGTATGAGACATATGTTGTCATATAAGTAGGATAAAAAGGAGTTTATATGAAAAAAATAAATTTTCACATTTTTCGCTTGCCCCGTAAGGAGTATCGACCCCAGTTATATAATAAATCAACCCCAGTTAAATAGAAGAAAGTTTAACGGGGCAGGCGGGGTAAACTGTATCGGGGTGTATTTCGCGGGTAAAAAAAAGGAGATAAAATGTTGAAAACTATACATACAAAGATAATAAATGGTCAATTGAGTATACCTTTTCATTTACCGGATAAAGGCATTTACGATGTTATAATCACTTACGAAATTCCCGATAAGGAGGTTAAACATAGTAAATTACGCGGTATATTTAAAGATAAACTTAAAGGATTGAATATTGAATTGGAACTAAAGAAAATGAGAAAAGAAATAACGCAAAATATTGAAAAGAGATATAATTAATATTAATGAAATATAGCTATCTTGCCGATACTCAGGCTCTTATAAAATTTCTTGAAGGTAAAAAGGTGATTAATAAAGAAATCGATGATATCTTCACTAAATTTGATAATAATGAAATTCTGATATTTTTGTCTGCAATCACATTAGTTGAAATTTTATATTTAGAAGAAAGGAATAGAATTAACATTAATATTGAAGATATCGAGTCATTACAGAAACTAAATCCTAATTTGATTTTTATAGAACTTAATGTTGAAATAATTAAGACAGCAAAGAAGATTACAGATATTAATGAATTGCACGACAGGTTAATTGCTGCTACTGCAAGATATTTAAAGATACCAATCCTGACAAATGATCCGATCATCCGGAAAAGTAAATTTGTAAAAAGTGTTAAGTAAAATTGAATGTTTATTAGTTTATTATTAATTGTTTAAATAATTACAGAATTGTTTTAATATATAATAAAATCGATATAAATCAGGAGCGATTATGCGAGAAATTGATGTTAAAGAAATTATTCCAATTGTAAGAAAGCTTTGCATTGATGCGAGTATTTATATTGGAAAAGATGTAGTCGAAAAACTTAAGGAATTTCAGGAAAAGGAAGAATCTCCAATAGCAAAAGAGATAATATCAATCATATTTGAAAATCAAAGACTTGCAGTGGAAAAGCAAATGCCCTTGTGCCAGGATACTGGAGTTGCTGTTTTTTTCATAGAACTCGGTCAGGATGTTCACCTTGTTGGTGGTGATTTTTATGAAGCTATCAACGAGGGAGTTCGACAGGGTTACAAAGAAGGCTACTTGCGAAAATCAATGGTTGATGACCCGATAATTGAAAGAAAAAATACCAGAGATAATACTCCAGCACTTATTTATTTGGATATCGTTCCCGGAGATGAGATAAAGATTACACTTGCAGCCAAAGGTGGTGGCTCGGAAAATATGAGCGAAGTTAAAATGATGAAAGCAGCAGATGGAATTGAGGGAGTAATAGATTTTGTCGTTGATCGAGTTAAAAGGTCAGGTGGGAATCCATGTCCACCGATCATTGTTGGAGTCGGGTTGGGAGGTGATTTTGAACAAAGTGCTCTTTTAGCCAAAAAATCCCTTCTCCGTTCGTTAACCGAGAAAAATTCTGGTACCAAATGGGCAAAAGTTGAAGATGAGATTTTAGAAAGAGTCAATAATCTTGGAATCGGTCCGCAGGGATTGGGCGGAAGAACAACTGCTATTGCTGTGAATATCTTACATAAAGCCTGTCATATTGCTTGTATGCCTGTTGCTGTGAATATACAGTGTCATGTTCATAGACATAAAACTGCAGTGATATAAAAAATAGCTCACAGATATACACAGATGGATACGGATAGGAAATTAAAAAGTGAAAGAAATGAATATTAAATCTGAATCCATGTTGATCCGTGAAAATCCGCTTGCCAAGCCATAGTCTTGACGACGGCTGGTGAGCTAAAAAAAGGAGATAAAATGCCAGGAACTAAATATTTACAAACTCCACTCAAAGATGATAATTTAAAAGAGCTTAAAATCGGTGACAAAGTCCTTATAACCGGAACTATCTATACTGCACGAGATGCAGCTCATAAAAGACTTGTTGACTTAATAGAAGCAGGCAAAGAACTTCCTTTTGATATTAAGGGGCAGATTATTTACTTTGTTGGTCCTTCTCCTGCCAGACCCGGTATGCCAATCGGCTCTGCAGGTCCCACAACCAGCTATAGGATGGATCCCTATTCTCCAATTCTTCTGGATGCAGGTTTAAAAGGAATGATAGGAAAGGGACCCAGAAATAAAGAAGTTATTGACTCAATGATAAAAAATAAAGCTGTTTACTTAGCAGCAATCGGGGGTGCAGCAGTGGTGATGGCTCAATCCATTAAAGAAGCAAAAGTTATAGCTTATGAAGATCTCGGACCGGAAGCGATAAGAGAATTAAAAGTGGAAAACTTTCCCTGTATCGTTGCCAATAATATTTATGGAAATGATTTATTCGATGAAGGAGTGCGAAAATATAAAAAATAATGAATAAAAATTCTCGTTCCCAAGTTGAACTTGGGAACGAGAATTTTGAATTTATCAAGGAGGAATTATGGAAAAAGTGTCAATCATCGGTAGTGGCAATGTGGGTGTCGCAGCAGCATTCTATTTAGCGGAAAAGGGTGTCGCGAATATTATGCTCATAGATGTTTTAGAAGGAAAAGCTGAGGGAAGTGCTTTGGACCTTGCTGAAGCTTCACCCCTGCGAGGATATGATATTAAAATAGAAGGATCTTCTCATATTGAAGATATTGCAGGTTCGAAGGTTGTTGTTATAACAGCAGGCAAGGTAAGAAAACCAAATACATTACGCCTTGAATTACTGGAAGATAATATGAAAATTGTTGATCCGATAATCGAAAACATCAAAAAGTATGCCCCGGATTCGGTTGTTATTGTTTTATCCGAACCTGTAACAGCCTTAACCTATTACACATGGAAAAAAACCGGATTTGACAGAATGAAAGTAATTGGAGTTGCAGGTAAACTTGATGTAACCAGAGTTTGTGAATATACTGCTCAAGAACTTAATGTTACACCTGTTGAAGTAAGTGCTCTTGTTCTGGGAGGTCATCATAAATTTATGGTTATTCCTCCGGAGTTTATTAGAGTTTGTGGAATACCGATTACAGAATTGCTTCCTAAGGAAAAAATTGATAAAATAATATCTGATGCCAGGGAAGCAGGAACAACGATATTATCTTTATTAAAGAAACAAACATCTATGTATTCTCCTGGAGCAGCGATTTCAGAAACAGTTGGTGCAATTATAAATGATACGAGAGCAATACTTTGTGTTCCTACTTGCCTTGATGGTGAGTATGGTTTTAAAAATACTTGTTTGGGTGTACCAGTTCAACTTGGAAAAAATGGTGTTGAAAAAATCATCGAACTTGAACTGTCTCTACCTATAAGAGAAGAACTGCAGGCATCAGCGGATGTAATCAATAAAACCATTGAATCAATGGGAATTTAGGAGGTCATCATGAAAGTTAGTATAATTGGAAGTGGGAACGTTGGTGTGGCAACAGCTTTATATCTTGTTGAAAAGAGAGTTGCTAATATAGTTTTAATCGACATTGTCAAAGGATGGGCAGAAGGTAAAGCTTTGGATATTGTGAATGCATCTCCGATAAGAAAATACGATGTGTCTATCAATGGATATTCCGATATATCAAAGATAAAAGATTCTGATGTTGTAGTAGTTACAGCAGGTAAACCGAGATTACCCGGTATGTCCCGGGAAGATTTGCTTCGTGATAATGTAAAAATAATGAAAAGTGTATCAGAGGATATTGCAAAATATGCTCCTAATGCTATTTTAATTACAGTTACAAATCCACTTGATATTTTAGCTTATGTTGCCTTAAAAGTAACAGGGTTCGCTTTGAAAAGAGTGATTGGAATGGCAGGAATTTTGGATTCCTCAAGATTCCGCTACTTCATAGCTGATGAACTTGGAGTAAGCCCGCTAAATGTAACAGCACTCGTACTCGGTGGTCATGGAGATTTAATGGTTCCGTTACCAAGATATTCGACTGTTCATGGTATTCCGGTTTCTGAA
Organism: Candidatus Cloacimonadota bacterium; assembly: GCA_030628755.1. Classification (GTDB taxonomy): domain Bacteria; phylum Cloacimonadota; class Cloacimonadia; order Cloacimonadales; family TCS61; genus JACNIV01. The sequence continues at coordinate 4,161 of DAOVQH010000075.1, forward strand.
TTATTACCAAAAGCAAAAATAGACAAATTAATAGAACGTACCAGAAAAGCTGGAGGAGAAATAGTTTCCTACCTTAAGACTGGAAGTGCATACTGGTCACCCGGAAGCTCTGCTGCTGAAATGGTGGAATGCGTTATTCGTAATAAAAATAGGATTATACCCTGCTCTGCATATTTGAGAGGAGAGTATGGAATTGATGGTCTATTTGCAGGAGTACCTATAAAAATTGGACGAAATGGAGTTGAACAAATAATCGAACTTTCACTTACCACTGAAGAGAAACAAGCATTACACCTTTCTGCTGAAAAAGTAAGAGAAGTTATTGAAAAAATAGAGTCAGAAAACCTGATCTAATGGAGTTACAAATTCCTTATTGGGGAGAGGAATTAACAATAAATCTCCCCATAGAAAATATTGGTGAAATAGTATATCCAAATACAGTTGAAATCCGACCTGAAAAAGAAGTCCTCTTTGATGCAATCAATAACCCACTTGACTTCAAGAGTTTCGATGATTTCATAAAGGGTAATGAACCTATTCTCTTTATTATAAATGATGCTACCAGACCTACTCCAAATGCGAGAATAATAGACCTGCTCTGGGATAAAATTAAAAAAAAAGATATAAAATTTCTAATTGCTACAGGTGCTCATCGAGCACCAAGCAAAGATGAATACCTCGAACTTTTCGGAAATCATTATCATGAATTAGAAAAGAAAATATTTTCTCACGATTCTGAAAATGAAGAGGAAAATGTCTTTATAGGTAAAACTCAAAATGGTACGGAAGTCTATTTTAACAAGCTGGTAGTTGGAGCTAAAAAGATAGCTTATATCACTTCAGTTGAACCTCATTATTTTGCTGGTTATACAGGTGGAGCAAAATCCTTCTTACCCGGGATTGCCGGATATAAAACAATTGAACAAAATCATGAACTAGCGTTGAAAGCAACTGCAAAAGCTCTCATAACCGAAGGGAATCCGGTTAGAGAAGACATAAAAGAAGCTTACGATGTTATCGTCAAAGGTAAACAAATATTTTCAATTCAAACTGTTTTGAACAAAGACCATAAAATATATTACTGCATCTGTGGAGAAACACACAAGGCTTTCAAATTGGCATGCGAAAAAGCTAAAGATGTGTTCTCTGTAGAAATCAGAGATAGAGCGGATATTGTGGTAGCTGTTGCACCTTATCCAATGGACATCGACCTTTATCAATCGCAGAAAGCAATAGATAACAGCAAACTTGCTTTGAATCCGAATGGAATTCTTATTTTAGTATCAAGTTGCAGGAAAGGTGTAGGAGGAGAAAGTTTCATTAAATTATTAAGTGAAGCCAGAAATCCTGATGAAGTTTTTGGTAAAATCGAAAAAGGTTATAAACTGGGTTATCACAAAGCAGCTAAAATGGCAGAAATCATGAAATGGGCATCCTTATGGGCATACACAAAACTTGAACCAGAATTGTTAAATAAAATTTTCATTAAAGGATACACCGATTTACAGGAAGCTCTGGATGATACTTTAAAAGAGAAAGGTAATGAGAAAATACTTTTTATGATGGATGCCAGCTTAACTGTTCCTAGAATAGCTCCACGGATATTGCATAAGAGAAAATTTATTCATGGACCTACTGTAGATAAAAAAACTAAGGCTCTTATTAAGCTCGATGATTTGTTTGTTGATTAACCTATTACTGTTCTTTGTAAAATAAAAAAATATTAGGAGTTCAAATGCCCAAACAAAAAGGATATTCAAAAACAATTCGTTCCCAGCAAAAGGTGTTACATGTTTCCAAAAAGGGGATAGATCTTGTACGAGACCCTATGCTGAATAAAGGAACAGCATTTTCCGAAAAGGAGAGAGAGGAATTTAATCTTTACGGATTAGTTCCTCCCCACGTATCCACTTTTGAAGAGCAGATAAAAAGGGTTACTGAAAACTATCGCAGAAAAGATACAGATATTGGAAAATATATTTTTTTGGAAGCTCTACATGACCGCAATGAAATACTTTATTATGCCTTGTTACTGCGTAATTTAGAGGGAATGACCCCTATAATTTATACCCCCACAGTGGGATTAGCCTGCCAGCAATATGGTCACATTTTTAGAAGAACCAGAGGAATGTATATGCCAGCGAGTGCAAAAGGTAACTTTAGAAAGATAATTAATAATTGGCCAGAAGATAAAGTAGATGTAATTGTGGTTACAGATGGAAGCAGGATTCTGGGTCTTGGTGATTTGGGTACAAGCGGGATTGGTATTCCTATCGGGAAATTGGCTTTATATGTTGCTTGTGCCGGGATTTATCCATCTAGAACATTACCTGTAGTAATTGATGTTGGAACAAATAATGAAAAATTACTAAAAGATCATTTATACTTGGGGGAAAGGCATCCCCGTCTTACCGGGGAGGAATATTACGACATAATCGATGAATGCGTTGTTGCTGCACATGAACGCTGGCCCAAGGCATTGATTCAATTTGAAGATTTCACAAATGACCATGCATTTCCATTATTAAATAAATATCGCAAAAAACTTCTGTGCTTCAATGACGATATTCAGGGAACAGGTGGAGTTGCTCTAGCAGGAATTCTAGCAGCAATGAGAATAACAAAGGGAAAATTAAATGAACAGAAAATCATCTTTCTGGGTGCAGGTTCTGCTGCTGTTGGTATTGCAGATATGATAGTTGCTGGAATGGTTGAAGAAGGTCTTTCCAAACAAGAAGCTAGGAAAAGATTCTGGTTCATCGATAGTAAAGGACTTGTGACATATACGCGTGGTGATAAACTGGCAGAACATAAAATCGCTTATGCCAGAAATGATAAATTTCAGAAAACACTTCTGGAAGTTGTAAAAACAGTTAAACCAACAATACTTATGGGTGTGAGTAAACAACCTGGAGCGTTTAATGAGAAAGTTATTCGTGAAATGAAAAAACACGTAGATATTCCGATAATTTTCGCACTGTCAAATCCCACATCGAAATCGGAATGTACTCCAATACAGGCATATGAATGGACAGATGGCAATGTTGTATATGCCAGTGGCAGTCCTTTTGATCCCATTAAATATAAAGGAAAAACTTATACCACAGGTCAGGGAAATAATATGTATATTTTTCCTGGAGTTGGATTGGGAGCTACTGTTTGCAAAGCCACAAAAATTACAGATTCCATGTTCTATACTGCTGCCAAAACTCTGGCTAATTTAGTAAGTAAAGAGGATTTGAAAAAGGGTAGAGTTTATCCTGACTTAAAAGATATAAGAGAAATTTCATCCCATATTGCTGTCTCCGTTTGTGAGGTTGCATATTCCGAAGGCATTGCCTGGGAAAAAAGACCGGATAATCTTTTAGAATTCGTAAAAAGCAAAATGTTCCAACCAGTTTACCTGCCTTATAAAGCGGTGTAGAAGAATCTTAATTAAAAATTGTTCTGTGTGAGAACAGTAGCCCGACACTTTTAACCTGTGAAATCCGGCAGCTGCTGGATATTCAAGAGGTCCGTGGCGGGAAAGATTTGTTTGATGAAGGCGTACGAAAATATAAAAAATAATGAACCCCAGTTGAAATAAGGGAAAAAAAGATTTCACGGGGCAGGCAAGGAATTATGATTTTAGAATGATGAAGTAAATAAATAATTGAGTATTGAATAATAATGAAATTGAATACTCAAGAGCAAACCTCATCTTATCTTCGCAAATCGTAAATCGATGTTCCTTGTTCGGTATTCTCACGTTCCCAAAGAGGGCTTCCACACGATACCGCATGGCTGTTGTGGGAACGAGAGTAACAAGGGTTTTAGAAAAGAGAATAAAAATATTATTAGAATTCAAATGAAAAACTTTGACGAATTAAGAAAGGATTTATTCTTAGCAAAGAAAATAATTAAATTAAGATAAATTGGAGGAAAAAATGGCAAGCAAAGCCAGTATTGATTTTTACAAGAATTTGAAGGAAATGTCTCCCATCAGGGCTGTAGCAGAAACGATAATGCTAAATCCGAAAGTTCGAAAAGTTAGTGCACGCGAAGCTTATGAAATGGCAATAAAGCAATCGGGAGTAGCAGTTACGGATTTGGAAATTTATCCTCCTTTTGCTGAACGTTTAGGACTGCCAAAAGGTGCTAAAGTGCTTAATGATTGCCATGGCAAAATTATTGGTCGTACAGCAAAAGCAAGAGTGTTCTATAATAGAATACCGGAAAATGAAAAAAAGAAAGTCGAAGGTGATATCAGGGAAGCAATGTACCAACTTGAACATTACGATTTGATAAAATGCGAGGCTGTCCTGGGTTTGGATCCTGACCTGATGATAAAAGCAACTTATGTGACTACAACTACAGATGCCAGCAATGTTTTCAATTGGTTATGCAATTTCGCTCCACTTGAATTTATGAAAGAGGAATATAAAAAAAGCAAGCCTCTACCAATTCTGGATGTTATCATTGTTGCATTTAATGAATGGACTTGCGACGACCCTTATTACCACAATGTTGGTGCTCCTCAAATCGGTCTGGTCGATGAAACCCAAAACGTTATTTTCAATTTGGGAATGCGTTATTTTGGTGAGCGTAAAAAAGGAACATTAACTCTTGCCTGGACATCCGGGATGAGGTTAGGAATGGCTGCTTGCCATGGTGGAATCAAAGAAATTGATTTTAGCGGTTGTGCTAATGAATACAAGCATTTAGGAAAGAAATCGATTGCTTTCTACGGTCTCTCCGGTACAGGAAAATCCTCTCATACAAATGCAATTGATAATGGCGGTACATTACCCGCAGGATTCAAAAAATATTGCCTTCACGATGATGCCTTCCAGATCGATACGGAAGAAAAAGTTTGCCGGGTCTGGGAACCTGCTTTGTTCGATAAAACCGATAGCAGAGATTTAGATAATCCTGATTGGAAATACCTGATTTCTCTTATGAATCATGCTATGATAGAGCGAAACGGAAAATTATTACCTCTGGGATTGGATGTTCGTCAAGCAAATGGGAGAGCACTTCTGGATCGAGACCTGTTAGGAAACTGGGTTAATAGATGCAGTTTTCCCAAAGCGTTGTCCTGGCTTATGAAAGATACAGCACTTCCACCCATTCATAAATATAAGAATAAATACCTGGCAGTTGCAATGGGTGCTGCTCTTATCACAAAAAGAAGCAGAGCGGAAAATGTTACTGAAGAAGATCTCAAGAAATTGGTTTTTGAACCTTTTGCAAATCCGTTCAGGGTTTATGAACTTTACAAAGATGTGGAAGCCTTTATCAAGGTTCTGGAAACCGG
>DAOVQH010000207.1 GCA_030628755.1 Candidatus Cloacimonadota bacterium
TTAATTACATTTTCATTTATATTTGGAATTTTTCTTTTCTTGAACATAAACTCGACACCGGAAACAAGTTTTTCCACAATGTTGTTCTTTCTTTCCCAGACTTTTTGATACTCTAAGCCTATGTTATTCACAGAAATACCGAACTGTTCAGACTCTTTTATTTCCAAAAAGAGATCAGCAACTTTTACCAGAGATTTCGTGGGGATACAACCATGATTTAAACAGACACCACCCAAACGTTCTTTTTCAAAAACAACAACGTCAATATCATACTGCTGAAGCCGGATAGCTGTTACATATCCGCCTGGACCGCCACCAATAATTGCAACTTTGAATTTGTTCACTCTATTTTCCTCAGGTGACTATTCAATATTCCCTTGGCTTTCCTGTATTTTGCTACAACACGCCTGGATACATTAATACCCTCTTCTTGCAACTTATCTGAAATATCCTGGTCACTTAATGGATCTTTTTTATCCTCATTATCGATCATTCTTTTTATTTTTGTCTCTACATTATGACGGGAAACGGAATTATAGTTATTATCTTTCCCAGCTTTACTTGTGAAAAAATCCTTCAAACACATAATTCCAAAAGGAGTATCTGCATATTTACTTCTGACAACTCTGGAAATCGTTGATTCATTTACCTGTAACTCTTCAGCAATAACAGAATATGTTAATGGGTTCAAGACTCCACTATTTTCATAAAAAAACTCAGTTTGATTATTAATAATCGATTTGGTGACACGTTCCAATGTTCTACTTCTCAAATAAACTGATTTTATGAGAAATTTTGCTGAATTAATTTTACTACGAACATAATCAACAGCAACCTTATCTTTCTTAACCTGCCTGAGAATTTCTTTGTAGCGTCTGCTCATTCGAATTCTTGGAAAAGTGAAATCGTTGATAATTATTTCATAATCATCACCAATTTCTTTTATGATTACATCAGGAATAATGTAGTTTGTTTGATTATTCTGCAAACGTAAACCAGGTTTTGGGTCTAATTGGGATATTTGTTGTTTCCAATTTAAAATTACACTGATTGCAACGCCATATTTTGAAGCAATTTTTTTATATCTTTTATGAATAAGATCATCAAAATTTTCTTTAATAAGTAAAATTATATGTTCATTTTGTTGAACAACTTCCAGTTGGGCTAACAAGCACTCCTGGATATTTCTTGCAGTAATACCACTGGGTTCAAAATGCAAAATTGCCTGATGAATTTCTTCTGCTCTTTCAATAGAAATTCCATATTCTTCAGCCAGATTTTCAATTTCAAAGGTTTTTGGTAAATACCCGTGATCATCAGTGCTTTCGATTAATTCATAGGCAAATTCGTATTCAATTTTATCCAGATCGAGGAAATCCAATTGATCGATAAAATCATCCTTTTTATTCTCAGTTGTTCTTAGAATCTGTTCAAGATTTAATGATTCAGTGGATTGACTCCGATATATATTCTCCTGGTACAGTTCGTTATATGCATCCAGGATTTCACTTAATTCACGGGTTTCTTCCAGGGTTTTTTTGAGTTCCGGATCTTCTGTTTCTTTTTCAATATCCTCTGAAATCTTGTCTGTTATTTTTTCCTGGGAAAGTTTATCAACATCTTCAATAGATTCCTCATCTTCCCTGGGTTCTTGAAGTTCCAGCATGGGATTGGTGATCATCTCTTGTTTAAGATGAGTTTCAAGCTGTAAAAGTGGCATTGCCAGCATTTCCAGTGACTGAAGCATTTTCGGTTTTAATAAGAGGGTTTGAGTTTGCCTTTGAGCAAGAGTTTGTCTTATCTCATTCATTATTCATTCCCAAAAGGATTTGTGAATCTATCCCCGAGATAAACTTCACGAGCCTTTTCATTATTAACTAATTCTCTGGAAGTTCCGGATAAGAGAATTTCACCTTCAAAGATAATATAAGCCCTATCTGTAATTTTCAAAGTCTCTAACACATTATGATCAGTAATTAATATTCCAATATTTTTCTCTTTCAGCTTCTTAATTATATCCTGGATATCTGCCACTGCTAAAGGATCTATTCCAGCAAAAGGTTCATCCATCAACATAAATGAGGGTGAAGTAACAAGAGACCTGGTAATTTCCAGTTTCCGGCGCTCTCCTCCAGATAATGTATAGGCTTTCTGTTTTGCCAGACCTGAAAGATCTAATTCATTGAGGTGCCTTTTCAATCTTCGTTTTTTTTCTGTCTTAGAGATTTTCAGAGTTTCAAGTATAGCCATAATATTCTGTTCTACTGTTAATTTATGGAAAATTGAAGGTTCCTGCGCAAGGTAACCTATACCAAGCTGTGCTCGTTTATACATTGGTATTTTAGTTATCTCAATATCACTGAAAAAGACCTTGCCTTCATTAGCTTTTATCAACCCGAGAATCAAATAAAAAGTTGTTGACTTACCAGCTCCATTCGGTCCTAAAATCCCAACAATCTCACCTTGATTTATATCAATACTGACGTTATTTACAACTTTTCTTTTCCCGTAGATTTTAACCAGATTTTTCGTTTCAATTCTATTCATTTCTGGTTTTAATTTAATAAAATTGAATTAATTTGTCAAGGTATTGTTGGAACTTTTCAAAAGGATTGGAATAGATTATGCTTTCACTGACTATTTTTTATGGAATTTATACATCCCCTGTACATTCTGTCTCATATCGATAGTATCTATTTTGTTATCTTCGCTTACAGTAATAATAAGACGATCTCCTGTGGCTTTGTTTATAGCCAGGTCTCTTTTATCTGTTTTATCCTGATGAAAGTATGAATCCACATTACCCTGTGCATCGCAGAATTTTATGCTTCCCATATCAAAATGGAACTCCATCAGGTTAGAAGTAATCCAGCTTTTCTTCTCTGCATTCTCCTCAGTTGCGAAATTAACCCAACAGGAATCTCTTAATATAGCTGTTTCTATTTTTTGCTCTTTAAAAAACATCTGGAATTCAACAGCAGAAGCATCACCAAAATCGGAAAAAAACTTTGGCTCTCCCAAATATATTGCTTTTTCTTCTTTGCTAAAATAAAGTAAAAAGTCGCTTGTAATTTTAAATTCATTTGATTCGGTTATTACATCGAAAGTAGCTATGATTTTTTCATAGTTTTCCAAATATTCAATTTTTTGTGCTGAGATCTGTAGAGAATCTTCACCAATTCTTTTCAATACAGGCTCTTTCATTAAATAGCCGTAACCATCATTCATATAGTAGCTCAACTTGCCACATTCTCCATGAAGATTTTCTCGCTCATCAAAACTTTTCACGTTATCATTTGCATATAGTTCACGTTCATTTCGGAAATATTCCACACGCTCAGCTTCAAAAGTTCGAACAGTAGAATCCTGATGTATTTCTTTAACGAAGACATCTCCCTTTAAAAATAATTTCTCAGTTTCACGAAAGTAATCAACTTTATCTGCAAATAAGCTTAATGTATCATCATATACTTCCACATTCCCCCAAAGACGAGCCATTTTCTGTTGTTCAAAAAGGTCGGCTTTATCAGAAAAGAATTCAGTCTCACCATAGAAGAAATGAACGTTACCAATCAGGTTTGTTATGTAATCTTCATTAACTTTTCTTACTATAAGTTTATCAGCATTTATCAGTCTATAAGGTCGAAGTTCTGTTTCCTCCGAATAAAGCAACAATGAAAGAAACAAGCAAAATAAAATTGATACAATTCTAAGCTTTTTTATGGAGTAATTATTTTGATCAATCATAAGTACATAAGTATTTTTAAACTTTAAGGTTTATAAAGTTACCACTTAATTTCTTCTTCATCCAGTTTACCTTCTGCAGTAACTTTTAAAATCTCAACCTTATCCAGATAGAGGTCAGTTTTCATTTCCGCACCATGAAGAATATTCTCTCCTCTTATCATAGTTACACCTCTTTGTGCAAATATCTTGTTTGTATTCCTGTTTAAAACCATGTAGGGAGCTTTCATAATACCATTTTCGCTTTTAACAATTACATTACCAATACCAGTCAGGATATTCTTAGCATCGTCGAGTTCTGCTCTATCACAAGAAAGAGTAGATTTAATCGTTGCATCCGGATTATAAAAAGTAATAAAAACCGTATCTGCAAATGTCTGTTTCGTTTCGTAATATTTATACATACGAACCGCAATGAGTTCATAATCGATTACATCATTCGTTGTTGCTATGATTCTTATGGAATCTGCCTGTTCGTCAGGGATTTTATCTTCTATTGGAAGATAGGACATATCTTCTGACTTAGTGCAACTAAAAAATAGAATTAGAAAAAAAAGATTAACTATTCTCAAGATGTGCCACAAGTTTTTCCACTGTTTTATCATAAACCCCCAGTTCTTTAAGAATATGTTCTATAAACTCTCGAACAGCTCCTTCTCCCCCATTTCTACGGGTTACAAAATCAACTTTTTTCTGGAAATCTTCAAATGAATCAGCAGGAGCGGATGTGATATATGCTCTTTTGACAATAGGAAAATCATTCCAGTCATCCCCCATGAATGCGACATTTTCCCAGTTCAGATTCAATTGTTTCATTAACTCTTCTGCAGTTTTCAATTTATTGCGAACTTTTTGAAAAACATGTCTGATCCCTAAATCTTCGCATCTTCTTGCCAGAGTTTCGGATTTCTTTCCACTGATAACTGCAACCTGAATGTTTGCGAAAGGCAGGAGTTTTATTCCCAGCCCATCTTTGGCTGAGAAATTCCGAATTTCAGTCCTGTTATCATCGTAAATTATTTTCCCATCCGTAAGAACACCATCACAATCCAGGATAAGCAATTTGATATTTTTATAATCTTTCATTTCATTCCTCATAATTATGTTCCCAAAGAGGGCTTTAGGAACAAGTTCTAAAATAGACTCAAACAATCATCCAGAAA
>DAOVQH010000131.1 GCA_030628755.1 Candidatus Cloacimonadota bacterium
GTATCCAAAAGCGTATTATCAAATCCTTCACCTAAATATTTTCCTGTAGCAATAATCAGTCTTTCCTCGTTATCAGGTAACGAATTCAATATTGCTTTTACTTTTTCTTTTTGCTTTTTGCCCATTCCACCTTGAAGTATGATGATATTTTTTGCAAATCCTTTGAATAATTTTTCCAGTATTTTCAGATGCTCGATCCTTTCAGTCAATATCAAAGGATACCTTTTGCGTTCCAGACAATCCATCACATCTTCAAAAATCATCATATTACGGTTTTCATCCTTAAATAGATATTTATAAATTTGCTGTATTGAATCAATATCATCATCTATTTCAATATCTGTATTTCTAACAAAAAATTTTAAATTTAGATCATTTGTCTTTGCTTTGGTTTTATATATAATCGGTCCGCACTGCATAAATATTATCGGATGATGACCGTCTTTTCTTTGAGGAGTTGCTGTTAAACCTAAAACATATTTTGCTGTAGATTTCTTCAAAACTTGTTCAAAAGAGAAGGCAGCAATATGATGACATTCGTCGATAATAATCTGTCCATATCGATCAATATAATCCCTTGTTTTACTTTTGAGAGTCTGTAACATCGCGATATCTATTTCACCTGTTCTCCTTTTTTGCGAACCACCTAGAATTCCAATTTCTATCCCTTTGATAAATATGCAGAGTTTTTCTTTCCATTGCTCCAATATTTCCAATCTATGTACTAAAATCAGCGTATTAATTTTTCGTTCAGCAATAATACGAGCAGCGATTATTGTTTTACCAAATCCCGCAGAAGCGCATAAAATTCCTATTTCGTGTTTGATTAACTCTTTAAATGCATCTTCTTGTTTCGGATATAATTTCCCGACAAATCGAGCATCGATATGTTTTCCATCATTTCTTTTATCAATAATCCGGAAATTCAAATCTAATTCGGTGAATAATTCATTAACATTGTTGAGACAACCTCGTGGCAAAGCAATACAATTCGGCAGATTTTCTATACAGGTAATAAATCGTGGTATATTATAAGTTGAACGCCTGCTTGCTTGAGCTATAAAGAACTCCGGATTTGAAAATGCAGCAAACCGAATTAATCTATAATAAAGGTTTTCCGGTAGATGATTCTTACTGATATAAAGTTGATTGTAACGGATCAATTGAATTTCACCCTTTTGAACAGCCTTTGGTAATTTTAAAGAATTCTCTATTTTTAGTTCAGATTTATCAAATTTAATTTGTTGAATTTTATAATTTTTTATAATCTCTGAAAGTTCAGAAAGCTTCATTTTTCTAACCATCGACAAAAAAGCCCACTGATCCGGGAAAGGCTGAAAATCATTATTGATGAATTCGCTATTTCCATAATATCTGGCTTTTTTCTGCAAAGGTAAAGCTATTAAATTACCAAACCCGCCTTCAGGCATTTTATCCTGATTGGGAAACAATCTGTCATAAGATTGCATATCAAGCATTTTTCCTGTTTTCATTGTTTCAGTTAATAAATATGATCCTAATTTTCTTGCCTGTTCAGCTAAAGCAGGTTTTTCAAAAAATATCCAGATATGTGCTCCATTTCCAGAGCGGGAGCGTTCAATATAAGTTGGAATGTTCAATGATATATTTGTTTTCATAAAAGCTGTTACATCATTTTTCCATTCTTTTTTATCAAAGTCGATTGCCAGAAAGTTTGTAAGATCTCCAGTCATTAATGGATATATTCCAACAACTATCTTCCCTGAAAGATGATCGAATATTATTTGATTTGAAATCGGTTTGAATTTCCTGTGATTACATTCATTACACTTTATTTTTGGTATTCCGCAAATTCCCTTTTTCCATCTATTTATGCATTCTGGTGAATAGCCTGATTTCCCATAATGATTCTCCCATCTTATAGCAAAAACATCTTCTCTTCCTTTAAATAAATTCCGTAATAGTTTTATTTTTTCTGAATTTGATGAATGTTTGTTTATCGCTTTTTTAAGTTCTTTTTCAGAAATTCTTTCTTTGTTTGAAATTCCAAGAAGTTTCCGTAATTGTCTATTTTCTTCTTTTTGAACTTCAATTTCTGATATTTCCCCTGACATTTTTATGTCTCCTAGCCCGAATAAAACGGAATAAAATGAGCATCTTAGTATCCTTACAAAAATGCATTTTTATACTACTTGAAAAGTAAAATAATATTTTCTGCTTAATTATGCAAGAAAAAATCTGTCTTTCTGTTTTTTCATTTGACATTGAAAATTTATTCATCATTATTGACATAGTTTGGTAAAAAGAATTTTAATAATCAGGAGGCTTATCAATGGGATTAATAACAGCAAAAATTATTTTAAAAAATCCAAAAGAAACAGAATTGAATGAAATGGAAGTAGATACACTTGTTGATTCAGGTGCTTTACATTTATGCATTCCAGAAAAAATAGCAATTCAATTGAATCTAAAAGAACTATATAAACGAGAAGTTGTTACTGCTGACGGGAAAGAACATTTATGCTCTTATGTTGGACCGATTGAGGTGAGATTTCAAAACAGAGGATGTTTTACCGGAGCTTTAGTTTTAGGAGATGAAGTTTTACTGGGAGCAGTTCCGATGGAAGATATGGATGTTCTAATTTCACCTGCTGAACAAAAATTGATTGTTAATCCAAAAAGTCCTAATATTGCTTCATCTGTTGTTAAATGATTTGAAAAGCGAACCTTGAAAAAGTTTAGGAGTGTTTTCTTCTTGCTTAACTTTTTCAACGGTTATATCTTTTTATTACCTTCCGATGCTTTCTCCCTGATTTCTTGCATATGAAGATTCGGAAGGTTACAAGTGATCTAAAACTTTCCGAATCTTACATTAAAAGAATACCGTTGTCAGAAGCTTCGGAAAGAAACTCACAATTCCAACCGCAATATACTGACAGAATTCGTAACTTATCGGTCCCTGCTTTATTAATTCACAAGGGAATTCTTTGCATTCAAAACAGATTCTTACTCCTTTTTCAAAAGCACAATGTTTTATTTTGCACGGACCTTTCAAATTTGGAGTACATCCTTGTTCTCCATTCGGACAAATTCCTTTTGTCATTTTTGGACATTTTTCACACGCTATTCCGCAAGCACCGATCTTCATAATACCCTCTAATATTAATGAACTTATTACTTAATTAGCAATTTATGAACCAAACAGTAACCTGCTGATTCCAAACTAATTAACGATTCTCTGTACAACATTAAGTGTTCATAAAGGAACACTTGATGTCCGATATAGAACGAATAGTTATCATTTTTTTACAGTTCCTTAACCATAAACAAACACGGATTAGTTTCTCCCCAAAGTGTCTTAAATTCTTCCAGCGGAACAAATCCTACAGCTTCATAGAATTTTCTGGTTTTAGCATAACCTTTGTCAGGATGAGATGCGCTTAAAGTTTTCACTGTAAGGAAATTCACTCCTTTCTTTTTCAGATCTTTCTCGATAACTTTCAGCAGTTTTCTTCCAATTCCCAAACGATGATATTCTGATAGAATGCCACAAACATAGATCTCACTTGTTTGAGGAAAATGTGAAATGACCGAAAAAAATCCTACTACATTGTCAAACATATAAGCTGCATAGAAATCAGTATCTGCAACATTCTCAATGTACTCTTTATTTGCATCTTCAAGACCAAACCAGCCTGGAAGAGAAAGAATAACTTTCTTACAAATCCGGCTACGCTCTTCACCGGTTTCCACCTTCTTGATTAGCAGATTCATTTTCACCCACTTCTTCTTATGAATGTGATAAATAACCGAATGCACATCTTCCGTGTAATCCTGCATTGATTCCGGAAAATGGTAAACACTTTCGCGAACCTTTACTCCACCACAGATTTCCTGCATTTTCTGAGAAGCTGAATTCTCTTTATTTGGAGAAGCTTCAACTATTTTGCAGTAGGTTCTGCTGAAAAGATACAAGCAGAGAGCATTCTTGATCTCCTTTCCGTAACTATTTCCCCAGAATTCTGGAAGAAGTTTTATATCTGTAATGGAAATTCCTTCTTCGTTTGGAAAGCCAAGCTTGCATTCACCGATTGCTTTTCCACTGAATTTTTCAACCACAACCAGGGTTTTATCATATTCGGTTTCATCTTGCTTTTTAATTTGCTCGGAAATCTTTTCTTTCGTTATTTTTAAACCCTGCGGGAAACCTACATTTTGTATCACTTCCGAAGAATTCCAGAGCTTGAAATACATTTCGATATCTATATTTTCCGGTTTTCTTACTTTCAGTCTTTCTGTTTGGAATATCATTATTTTCCTTATTTTTTCGTAACTAACAAAAACGAACAAAACAAACTTTGAAAAGGTTTAAAAGTATTTTCTTCTTGCTGAACCTTTTCAACGGTTAAAACTATCCAACCGTTCGGAAGGTCAAAAAAGAGCAAGAAGTTCCACAACCGTACCAGTTGAATAAAAAAGGATTCAACGGCATAAATCCCGAAGGTTACTTTTCTCTTCCTGCTTAACCTTTTCAACGGTTTTCATATTTCCCATCTCGTTCACAGGTACAACGTCCGCTCGTTACGAAACTCCCGTTTCGTAATGCAAATGTTCTTGAAACTCCGTTTCCATCTCGTTTACAAGTTGCACTTGTAAACGCACTTGTACATTAAGTTTCACTTATTCTTCGCTTGGAAGTATAACTTCCTATTCAATTGTGTTCACAAGTACAACTTGTGAACATGAAAAACGGTTTTTAACCTCACCTTCAGTCTTCATCGAGACTACGACCCGACAAGCAATCCTCTCCTAAAAGTTTTGCTCGTTACGAAACTTTTTTCCTGTCGGATAACAGGTCCCGTTTCGTAACGCCATTGATACTGAAACTCTGTTTCCAACTTATATTTAAAAATCAAAACATAGTTTTTCCATCAATTTCGTTCCCAAAGAGGACTTTGGGAACGAGCAGCAACTCCTTCTCCTCGCAGGAGTAGGTCGGGATGAGGTTTTCACGCATTCAACAACATTGCTTCCTGCTCTTCCATGAACTGATTAGTATATAACCTGTAATAATAACCTTTTTCTTTTAGAAGCTGATGGTGATTTCCCTGCTCGGTTATTTTTCCGTTCCTGACTACAAGAATTCTATCTGCAGAACGAATAGTGGAAAGCCTGTGTGCAATGATGAAACTGGTTCTGTTTTCCAGAACTTTGTGAATAGCTTGCTGGATTAACTGCTCTGTTTCTGTATCAACAGAAGAAGTAGCTTCATCCAGAACGAAAATCTTGGGATTAGCTAAAATGGCACGAGCAAAGGAAATCAACTGCTTCTCACCAGTTGAAAGTCTAGCTCCACCTTCTCCAACTTCGGAATCATAGCCTTTCTTAAGCTTCATTATGAATTTATGAGCATTTACTAATTTTGCTGCTCGTGTTATTTCTTCACCGGTTGCATCCAGTCGTCCATAAGCAATGTTCTCTTTTATAGTTCCACTGAAAAGATGCGGAGTCTGCAGAACATATCCCAGATTGGATTGAAGCCACAACATCGAACGTCTGCGATAATCGACTCCATCTATCTTTATCTTTCCAGAATTGGGTTCATAGAATCGGCAAGCAAGATTTACGACTGTGCTCTTACCTGAACCGGTTTCACCAACTAGAGCAATGGTTTCGCCTGCTTTGATATCCAGATTGAAATTTTCCAGAACTTTTTCTCCATCTTTATAACCAAAAGTAACATCATCGAACGAGATATCGCCTTTAATTTCTGGCCAGTTTTCTTCTTTCGATTGAAGGATATCACCAAATTCTTTTACAACTTCAGAGTGATCCTGTATCTGGGGTTTTTCATCGATCATAGAGAATATCCTTTCAGCTGAAGCTTGAGCACTTTGGAATTCAGCAAAAACCCGTGCTAATTCCCTGAGAGGTTCAAAGAATTGAACTGTGTAGGAGATGAATGCTACTAAAGTCCCGTAAGTGATAGCTTGCATTATCACACCCTCGCCACCAAACCAGAGGGCAAGCCCAGTACCGATGCTTCCCAGGGTGAGAACAGCCGGCAGGTAAAGTGAAGAAAAGATAGCTGCCTTTACAGATGAACGATACATCACTGATGTATCTACCTGGAATTCTTTCAGGTTTTCCTCTTCCCGAACTAAAGTTTTTGTAGTTTTTGCACCTGCTATTCCTTCATTGAAAGACCCGGTAATCTTCGAGTTTGTCTTCCTGACTTTACGATATACTTTAAGAATTTTCTTCTGGAAATACATGCTCAATACTACCAGTACCGGAACTACAGTTAAAGTTATTAAAGCCAGTTTCCAGTTCAGGAAAAGCATTGCTATCGATATCAGTATCATATAGGAAAACCCCCAGACCATGTCCACAATACCCCACGAGATGAAGCTTCCAAGACGTTGACTGTCGGAAGTCATACGTGCCATAAGCCAACCCACAGGAGTTTTATCGTAATAGTTGAATGATAACTCCTGCAGGTGTTGAAATCCTTTTTTCCGGATGTCATAGGTCAGGTACATTTCTATCTTCCCTGCAATATCAATGAAAAAGAAGATATTTACAGCCTGAACAGCTATCAACAGGAAATAGATTATACCAAAAATCAGAATCCCATCAGTACTTTGTGGAATAATAAAATGATCTACAGCATATTTACTCATCAGCGGGAAGATCACGTCCACTCCTGCCAGTCCTATCATGAAGAGCCCCAGTATTACCAGCTTGTTCTTATATGGTTTGCAGAACTGCAATAATTTTTTCCATAAACTTATATCAAATCTTTTATCATATTCCTGTTCTTTGAATGCATCCATAATTTACCTCTTTTTAGCCACTAAGGACACTAAGGATCACGAAGATTCCTTTTTTGAAGTCACCTTGAAAAGGTTTATAAGTATTCTCTTCTCGCTGAACTTTTTCAATGATTTTCCCATCACTATAATCTTGTGAAGTCTTTGAGACTTAACAAGTTTATGAGCGCTGCAAAAAAACTTCACAAGTTTCCAAAACTTGTTAAGTTTA
>DAOVQH010000182.1 GCA_030628755.1 Candidatus Cloacimonadota bacterium
ACAGAACTGGCAAGAACTCACGGTATTGTTACACCATACACCAGCTACCTGATAATCGAAGATGAAGAAGTACGAACAGTACGCAATGAGATACGAGACGAATTCCAGACTCTTGGCAGGAGTAACTTCATCGCACCAGAATCCAAAGCTCATTACAAAAAAGAGTTCGAGGAAATGCAATTAACGACTGGAGGAAGAAGCGTTCAGGTTAGTAGAGAATTTTATGGATTGAACAATGCTTTCAACGTAGCCCAGACAAGACAGGGAAAAGATAGAATGTCTTATAAAACTTCAGAAGGAAAGATTTCCAATCTTATGCAGCAGGTAAAAAATATTCAGGGAAGAGCTGTATATCAAAGTGGCAAGTTCTGGGTGGATTCTCAGCTTCAAAATGAAAAACCAGAAAATACACAGCGTATCCAGTTTGCTTCCAAAGAATATTTTGAGCTTCTCAAAGAAGAACCGGGATCAGGGCAGTTCCTTGCTCTTGGACAGAATGTAAGGTTTTTCTTGAATAATACGTTCTATGAGATTTATGAGTGATGCAATCTCACTCGTTCCATAGCTCCAGCTATGGAACGTAAATGGCTTATAAGTAATAATGAGTTCTGCAAAATAGAGTGTTTTGTCATCCTGTCCATTCTCCGTAGTCCCGAAAGCATTCGGGACGAAGGATGAAAAGAATTCTACTTGCTGTTGCCCTTGAAGGATCTCCGCTTATAAAGAGACTGTGTCCGGCCCAGACGGATTCTTCGTCGAATGACTATGTAAGTTCATCCTCAGAAAGACATATTTGCAGAACTCATAAGAATTGATAAAGAAAAAAGGAGTCAATATGGCTAAAAAGGATAAAAGAACAGATAAATCCTTAATTCTAAAAATTCATCTGGAAGAAGCAGAGAAACTACTAAATGAAAAAATAAAAGAAGGAACCCAGATATTGGAAACTCCTATCTCAAACATCGACCAATGGAAAAACGCCGAGAAAAAATACAATCATTGGAACGGTGAAAATTATGAATCCCTTAAGAAAATATTCAAAAAGAATACCATCGCAAAGGATTATTCTTCCTCAGAATGGACAATCGGGCGCATCCTGATCTCCGACTTGAAATTAGATGAGAAAACAGCTAAGCTCCATAAAGATATCGAGGAAAAACTCAACAAACTTAACTCGATAAAAATGAGCCTGGGAGTCCTGGAAACTAAAACAGAGAAAAAGAGAGAATTAGCAAAAATCAAAGTTTTCTTTGTTCATGGATCAGATTGTGACACAAAAGATAAAGTACTCAATTTTATTATAAAAATCGGGCTGGAACCAATCATCCTGAAAGAACTGGCTGCCGCAGGGAAGACTCTTATCGACGAAATTCAGGAACAATCTGATGTTAAGTATGCTATTGCTCTGCTTACCCCTGATAATGTTGGTGGTGTTTATTCCGAGGAACTGCAATTCAGACCGACCCAAAATGTTATATTAGAAGTTGGTTTTTTTGTGGGAAAATATGGCAGGAAGAACGTGAGTACCCTTCACCACGAAGATATTGAACTCCCTGCCGACTATCATGGATATGAATATATTAAAATAGATAATATGGACAACTGGAAAGCAATCCTGGTAAAAGAATTGAATAATGCTGGATTTGATATAGACTTGAATAAAATATGAAAATCACCAAACCCACACTTTTATTAGATAAAAATAAATGCCTTAAAAATATTAAAACAATGGCTGAAAGAGCCACAAAGAATAATTTATTACTGCGTCCTCACTTCAAAACGTCCCAGTCTGTAGAAATCGGAAAATGGTTTAGAGATTTTGGAATAAATTCGATCACAGTTGCTTCTGTTACCATGGCAGAATATTTTGCTCAACATGGTTGGAATAATATTACAATCGCTTTCCCATTTAATAAACTCGAAATTGATGAAATAAATGAACTTGCTTCCAGCATAGAATTAAATCTCCTGATTCTCTCAATCGAATCAATTAACTTTCTAAAAAAGAACTTAAAACACAAAGTAGGAATATTTATCAAGATCGATGCAGGTTACCACCGAACTGGAATCCTCCCTGAAAACATTGACATACTCGATGAAATCCTGACAGGTATATTGAATTTTGATCTAATTGAATTTAAAGGTTTCCTAACGCACTCTGGTCATACTTACAAAGCTGGCTCAATAGACAAAATCACTGTTATCCACAACGATTGTCTAAAGAAAATGCAGAAACTTAAATTGCATTATTTTAAAACTTTCCCAAATTTAATGGTCTCAATAGGAGACACCCCGAGCTGCTCTTTAATGGATAATTTCGATGGAGTTGATGAGATCCGTCCCGGGAACTTTGTTTTCTATGACCTGATGCAAAATCAGTTTGGCTCTTGTGCTATCGATCAAATCGCATTGTGCGTTGCTTGCCCTATTGTGGCAAAATATAAAGAACGAAACGAAATCGTAATTTATGGTGGAGTTGTACATTTCTCCAAGGAATATATTTTGAATAAAGATGGAGAACGATTTTTTGGACTAATAGTAGAACTTGGGAACAAGGGTTGGTCTTCACCGCTGGAGGGAATGTATGTTTCCTCTATTTCACAGGAACATGGAATAATCAAAGCTCAGGATGAGCATTTCGATAAATTCAAAGTTGGAGATATAATTGGAATTTTACCTGTTCATGCCTGTCTGACTGCAAATCTTATGGGAAGATATTTAACCTTTGAAAATGAAGTAATTGATCATATGCCTTAAGCAATTAAAAGAAAGCTGGAGGAGGGTTTTTCTTGCTGTTCATTCTGAGAATAAATCTCATTCTCAATTTTTAACTTGACAGATATCTTCAGATTATTTTTTTTTCTATGATAAAAATCTTTAATTCAGAGGTAGTATGGGAAACGAAAATCTGGTTTTTGAAAAATACCTGCAATCTAAGGGATTAAAACTAACCCAACCCAGAAAAATTATTCTTAATGCTGCCTTCGCAACTCACGAACATTTCGATGTTGATGGACTATACGATCAAATCCGAAAAAAGCAAAAGGATGTTTCCAGGGCAACAATATATAGAACAATACCTCTTCTGGTCGAAGCAGGTCTGATAAAACAATCTCTACGCTGCCTGGCAAAAGACCATTATGAGCACATTTACGGACATGGCAGACACCTTCATCTTATTTGCGAAAAATGCGGAAAAATAATTGAGGTTGAAAGTAAAGAAACAGAAAATATTCTGAATAAATTAGCCAAAAAGCACAACTTTAATATAAAAGAATTTAATGTGGGAGCAAAAGGTATTTGTAATAAATGCCAAAAATAAATGTTCAAGAAAAATTTTTCTAAAACAAATGAGAATGATTATCAAATGCAATTACAAAAGGAGTAAACTATGAAGTTAAGAGAAATCGTTTACTTTCCGAAGCTTCCCACAAAGGAATACTTACATTTAAGATTCGGAAAGTTTTAGCTCATCGTAACCTTCCGAATCTTAATATAAAAAAAAGCGAAAGAAAGCTTCGGAAGGTAAAAAAAATTAAAGGAGAATTTATGAAACTTAAAGACATTGAAGTCGGTTCAAATGTTAAAGTTATCGGCTATACCACAAAGGATAGGCACTACCGGGAAAAGCTACTGAGAATGGGATTGGTCAAAGGAGCAGAATTTTCTATTACCAGAAAAGCACCACTTGGCGATCCGATTGAAATCAAATTAAAAGGATTTAATTTAACACTTAGAAAATCAGAAGCTGATGCATTAGAAGTGGAGGTGATTTAATGAAAAAAATTACAATTGCTATCGCAGGAAATCCAAACTGCGGAAAAACAACCCTTTTTAACGCTCTCACCGGTTCAAAGCAAAGAGTGGGAAACTGGCCTGGCGTTACAGTTGAACGAATAGAGGGAGAATATAAGCATAAAGATTATAAGATTGAAGTAATCGATCTACCAGGTATTTATTCGTTTTCTGCCTATTCTTTGGATGAAAAGATTGCTCGTGAATACATTTTAATGGATAAACCAGACCTGGTCGTAAATATTGTTGATGGAACCAATCTGGAAAGGAACCTCTACCTCACCACCCAACTTCTGGAAATGAAAATCCCGGTTGTGGTTGCTTTAAATATGATGGATATTGCCAGACAGCGAAAAATCCATATCGAGGTTGAACATCTTGAAACTCACCTGGGATGTCCTGTAATTCCAATGGTGGCAAGCAAAAAGCAAGGTCTGGAAGAACTTAAGGACACTATAAATATTGCTGCAGAGAAACATGAGATCTCCCGAACTCAGGTTCTGTACGATTCTGTTATTGAAGAAGCTCTCACGAGAATTATGGAAAAAGCCGCTCCCTTTGCTGAGAAAAGTAATGTAGATTCTCGTTGGCTGGCGATTAAATTACTGGAATCTGATGAACTTGCAATTCAGATAACAAACAATGAATTAGAAGATTTGATTTCCTTAGAAAGTGCAAAAATTGAAAAACACGTTGGTGATGAGATCGATATAATTGTTGCAGATGGACGTTACGGCTTTATTCATGGGTTGTCCCGTGATGTTGTTCATCGTCATGATCAGATCAGGAAAACCGTGTCCGATAACATCGATAAGGTCGTTCTGAATCGCTTTCTTGGAATTCCCATCTTCTTCGGAGTTATGTATCTAATGTTTATGCTCACCATCAATGTGGGAGCACCGTTCATAGATTTTTTTGATATTTTTATGGGAACCATCTTTGTTGATGGACTGGGAAATCTTCTTGCTTCGTTGAATTTACCAAGCTGGTTAATAACTTTTCTTTCCGCAGGTATTGGTGGCGGTATTCAAACAGTTGCCACTTTTATTCCCCCCATTTTCTTTATGTTCCTTTCACTTTCGATTTTAGAAGATTCTGGTTATATGAGCAGAGCTGCTTTTGTGATGGATAGATCTATGCGCTTTATCGGACTTCCCGGAAAGGCATTCATTCCTATGCTTGTAGGTTTCGGTTGTAATGTTCCAGCAATAATGGCGACCAGAACACTGGAAAATAACCGCGACAGAATTCTGACAATTCTCATAAATCCGTTTATGTCCTGTGGAGCGAGACTTCCTGTTTATATTCTTCTTGCCAGCGTATTTTTCCCGAGAAGTGGTGGACTTATAGTTTTCACATTATATTCTACGGGAATTATCTTAGCTGTTATTTCCGGCTTGATATTCAAGAAAACCATTTTAAAAGGAGAAACCTCAACCTTTGTGATGGAGCTTCCACCCTATCATATTCCCACTTTTAACGGGATTATGCTCCATACTTGGCAGCGATTAAAAACTTTTTTGTTAAGAGCTGGAAAAGTGATCATCATCGTTATTATCGTTCTCAGTTTCCTGAATTCTATTGGAACAGATGGCAGCTTTGGTAATGAAGATTCAGAAAATTCTATACTCAGTAAAATCGGGAAAAGTATCACTCCGATTTTCAAACCTATGGGAATTTCAAGCAATAATTGGCCGGCAACTGTTGGGTTGTTCACAGGAATTTTCGCCAAAGAAGCAGTTGTGGGAACTTTGGACGCACT
>DAOVQH010000008.1 GCA_030628755.1 Candidatus Cloacimonadota bacterium
CTTTACCTCTTTCTGCAAGAGCAACATGAGCTCCAATTCCTTCAAAGAGTACATCGATTTCTTCTGTATTGGCAAAGAATATTCCTGGTTTGGTCGATACTGTTCCCACAGGAATATCTCCTTTTACGTGCAGGGCATAAGCTTCGGATATTTTATAATTATCAAGCATACCGGTTTCAAGTATTTTTTTTGCACCTCCTTTTCCTTCCTCAGCAGGTTGGAACAGAAACAAAAGATTCTTTTTTAAGGATTGATTGACAACCCTATCAATTAAACCTAACAAAATCGTCATATGCATATCGTGTCCGCAAGCGTGCATTTTTCCTTTATGCTGAGATTCGAAATCGCAACAGGTTTCTTCTTTTATTGGAAGTGCATCCATATCCGAACGGAAGAGCTTATAATCTCCCTTTCCATGGGAATATTCCACCAGAATACCCGGGAAATCAAAGGTATGTATCTCGAGTTCGGTAAATTTATTAAGGATACTCAGGATATATTCTGTTGTTTTGAATTCTTCAAAAGCCATTTCTGGTATTCGGTGCAGATCTTTTCTTATTTTTATTAAATCTAACATAATATTTCCTTTTTTAATTTTAGAAAAATTCTGTTTGTTTAGAATTTTTCAATATTCCATTAGCAATCGTCTTGCACGGTTTTTGATGAGTTCTTTTAACTCTTCTTTCTTCATATCTGAAAGAAAACTGTAATCAATGAATTCAAGAGCTTTCGGAAGAGTATTTTCAAATTTCAGGAATACATTATTAACCTGTTTTTCATTCAACCCGATCTTTTTTGAGAAAGTTGTAAAATCAATGTTATTGAAATTACTCTTTTTACCGTTCAACGTTAAAGCCAGTTCTTCCGGGTCATCTTTTTCCGGAATAACCAATCTCGTAGAAAGCAGGTCATAGGCAGGAGAAAGCATATGAAACCCGTCTTCATAAATCAGAGAAAAATTCTTCAGATGCATATCAGCATTACCTGTGAGGAAAGAGAACAATGTAATTTCAAACAAGGTAAGAACGTCCAGAAGCGGATTGGAAGAATATTTCATAATAACTTTAGCAACCCGTTCCATCGAACCTTTATATTTATCTTCAGTCAGTCTTTCGGAGAGTTGACAGAGGTCTTCCATATGGATTTTTTTATTCTTTCTTGTCCTATCAATTCGCCTTGAAATATAAGCAAGTTCTCCTGATTTCAATGGAATCAGAGCATGAGGAACCGTCCTGATCTTGAATAATTCTGCAAGGTGCATTACCAGGTCTTCGTTTTCCGGCAGTTCGGGATATTTTTTCACAAGTGGTTTTAAGATATAATTTCCCCATAATCCCACTAAAGTAAAACGACTATCTTTTTTGCGGATTTTTTCTATCTGCAAAGAAAGTTTTGCCTGAACACCGGGAACAGTCACACTTCTTTGTATGATCTTTTTAGCTACTTCTTTTAATTCTGATATGCCATACGGTAAATATGGAGGAGTTTCCATTTCAAAAAACTTCTTACTGCATTTTGTGTGATAATAGGAATCTTCTTCAAGGGGAGCATAACAATATAAGCATTTATTCATCCGGTTTTTCCTCCGTTGGAATTATACTAACTGCACCGATACAATCCTTACAGCAGGTTAGAAGTAAACCCATCCTGTCGCGAGGATTCAGCTTCCACAATTCTTCTGCTATATCCAAAAGCCAGCCTTCCGGGATAAGTCCATCAAAAAAGGGGAACATGGTTTTGTTTTCAAAAGATCCTTCTTGTAATGGTAAGGTTAAACTCATAGGTTTAACATTTTCCATTTGAAGATATTCTTTTTCATACCGAAATAAATAACCTTTGTCTGTTTCAGAAATGACCCCTGCAAAGCGGTCTTGATAAAATACTTTTGCCTTTTTACTCATTTTCATATCCTGCTTTGACCGGACCCATCTGGTAACCGAAAAGCGACAGAACCTGGTTAACTTTATCCAGGCGGATTGTTTGTTTCCCCTGTTCCAGTTCACGGATAAACCGCAAACCTACCCCAGCTTTTTCTGCTAAGTCTTTTTGTGTAAGTTTAAGAATTTTTCTCCTTTCTTTTACGAATTCTCTTAAATCTCTTTTCATATTATACCTCTTCGGGTATGATTTTCATTATTCGGTACATGTTTATACCTTAGCGGGTATAATGTCAAGAATTTTTATTTTCTTTATACCTGATAGGGTGTAAATAACCCTGTTGTCTAAGAAGGGAGATGGTGTCATAAATACAAAAGAAACGGATTTTCTTGAATAATTACGCTACTAAACAGACCTGTTATCCAACAGGTTAGAATTTTAGTAATGTGTAAAATAATAACATAGATTAGTAAAATAATCATTTGCTTGACATCAGAAGTCTGTAAAATTTTCATATTCAACGAAATTGATTTATAGAGTGCCCCCGTAGCTCAGCAGGATAGAGCAGTTCCCTCCTAAGGAAAAGGTCGTGCGTTCGAATCGCGCCGGGGGTACCATCTCTTTTTGAGAAAGGTGTAAGAAAATGACAAATGTCAAATAACAAAATCCAAATTCACCCCGTTGGATATTTATCTCGGCATTTATAGGAATTATCATTACATATTATATCTTATCCTACGGGGTAAATAACAATAATTCAAATACAAAATTCCAAACATGCTTTGATCATTTGATTTTGAGATTTGAAGATTTGGAGATTTAAAACCTTGCGAATGGTTTCCCGCAGAGATTTTCTTTCTTGTAAACCTTTTCATCCTTTTCACCCTTCGCAGTATGCTACGGAGAACGGGACGAACGGTTAGAGAGAACAACCGTTGCGAATCCGGCAGCTGCCAGAGTTCGCAAGGTTTATGTCACTATTTCAATATTACGTGTACTCCATAGCTTTAGCGTAGGAGCAGCATCTTCCGGATTTGAGAAAATGATTCGGATTTAAGAAATATAACAACCCTTTCTATTAGAAATTTTTAATTTGATATTTAAGCCTTTTGCCATTTCAGATACATTTTTTTTAGCATTATCGATTAATTTTTGGATATCATAATTTGCTTCTTTAGCTAATCTTTTTTGTGTTTTCCATTTTTCTTTTAAGATTGGATCTTTATACATTTTTTTCTCATTCACAATAAATTTTACTTATGCACAAAAAAAATAAGATAAAATATTTGCAATCTTTTTTTCTAAAATAAAAGCTTCGGAAGTGTTTCAAACTCACGAAGTTTTGAAATTGTTCCCTTATCCTTGTACCTTGTTACTTAATTGAATGAAACCAGCATTTAAGTTGACAATATCTTTTATTGAAATCTTCTCGTTTTGAGGAGAAATAAATGCTGGAAGTTATTATTATTGCAGGAGCAAATGGTTCCGGTAAAACAACTTTTGCCAAAAAATATCTGGAATATTACCAAATCACATTTGTGAATGCAGATGAAATAGAAGGGGATTTAAAAAAGAAAACTAATAAACCGATATTAGCCGGTAAAATATTTCTAAAACAAATTAGAACTCTAATCGAAAAGAAAGAATCTTTTATCCTGGAATCAACATTATCCGGTAGATATTTACTAAAGACCATAGAAAAACTAAAATCGGGAAATTATCATATCAGTATTATATATTTATTTCTTGAAGATCCGCAGATTCTAATTAAGAGAATTAAAGTTCGAGTCTCACAAGGAGGTCATTTTGTTCCTGATGCGGATGTTATTAGAAGGTTTTTCAGAAGTAAAAACAATTTTTGGAAACTTTATAAAAATTTAGTAAACGAGTGGAGCATTTTCTATAATTCCAATGGAGACTTTGAAGAAATCGCTTCCGGTGAGAAAAATGATTTTACTATTATCAATCAAAATATTTTTGAACTATTTTTTTCGAGGAATTATGAACAAAAATGAAAGAATGCTACAGATTTTATTAAGAGCTGCCGAATTTTCCCGAATAGGAAATATGGCAGTGAAAGAAGCTAAGGAACGAAATAGAAAATTAGGTTTGCCAAATGTTTTTTCTCGTAATGGAACTATTTATTATGAGTTACCTGATGGAAGAATTACACGCAAAGACCCGATGAAGGATATTAAAGAAATACTGAAAACTCAAAGTAAAGCATAAAAAAACTTCGGTAGTCTCTCAAAACTTCCGAAGTTTAGAATAAATGCAATACTCAATCATATTAGAAGTTATTCTTTTAATTTTCTATTAATTTTATAACTGCTTGAAGAACCTCATTCAAATTGTTTAATCCTTCCATTGCATCTTCTTGATTATACTTTTGTAAAACATTATAATCACTTTTCGCTCTTTGCTCGTATGCTTTATAAACCATTTTCCCGATTCTTCGGTTAATTCTTCCTTCTTTAACAAAATTTTTATTAAACCAACCAATTAATTGATAATGATTTGATGTGGAAAATTCATTCTTTATTGCTAAAGCAGAGATAATATAAAACATACTATAATAGACTCTATTTAAAGCTAAAGCATAATATTTATTTTCTATTAAAAACTTTACTTCCTTCTGAGTTTCATAAGCCTTTTCAATATTGAGATTTGTTAAATCCAACCTATTTGATTCTGTAAGTTTCATATCGTTATTCCTTTATTTAAAGCAGATTGGACAAATGGTAAAACACCTTTGACAGTTTTTAATTCAGTTTTTGTAATTAATTTCAAATCAGCGATAATGTCGTATTTAAGGATAATATCATATGCAATATTTAAAATATCATCTTCAAAATCTCTATTATAATTTTTATTCAAAATTAACAAAATATCATAATCCGAATATTCTTGCTCATTATTCTCTACTCGTGAACCAAATAAAATCATTTTTTCTAAATATTCGGGATACTTTTCGAATAGTAACTTTTTTAATTCTTTTAAAGCTTTTTCATTATACATACCTTTTCACTCCTGTTTACAATTTAAAAACTTAATAAATTTATGCAATCTTTTTTAAAAAAACTTAGGAAGTTTCCAAAACTCCCGAAGTTTTGAACTTATCTCTTTATCCTTGTTACTATATTCTGCTTTTAATTCTTCTTTTCAGAATTTGATAAAAACTTTCTCTTTTTGAGATCGATAAAATATAAATCTGTTGTTCAACTTCATTTATAATATAAGCAATTCTATATTGGATTCTATTGAATTTGAAATGATAAGAATAGATTCCGGTCAAATCTCCGATTAATTGATCAGAAACTGTTGATGGATTTTTTAAAATTATTTGTAGATGTTTATTTAATATTTCTTGGATTAATGATTTATCTAATTTCTTGATGTCTTTCTTAACTTGAGGATGGTATTTCTCATTAAACACCAAAAACCTCATTTCGTGTTAAAGGTTCGACTTTCCCCGATAGAATATCGTTCTTTCTTTTTAATAGATCTTTATCAGAACCGGATAATAATATTAAAAGGTCTTCGGCTTCATTTTTTTTCAGATTTAGAATTACTTTTGCTAAATCCTGAATCTTTAAATTCATCGTTAACTGCATAAGATTACTCCTTCATCTTTTTTTTGACTCAAAAATAAATTTCTATTAACAAATAAAAATTATTATGAATATTATGCAAGTTTTGAACTTGTCCCTTTTACCTTTTTACCTTTTACCTTGTCACTTCTATTCACCAGCTTCATTCAAAACAATATTCACTAATTTATCTGAATAATATCTCTTGTTATCCCGTAATTTTCTTAATAAAGGTTTTAATGCTTTAATAAATCCCTTGTTCTTACCTATCAATAAGAATCCCAAAATCCCAATGCATTTAATATCCAAAATTTCTGCTACTGTTCTTCCTTTGAGATCATCGATCAATAAATAATCAGCCTTGAGTTCTTTCGCTAAAATTATTGCTTCGCTTTCTCCTTCATAGATAAATAGAGAAAGTTCATTTATATTGCTGATCTTCTTAATTTTATCCTTGAAAAAATCTGCTAATAATTTTGCTTTAGGTTTGGAAAGATCATAGCTCAATTCCTGATAAACTTTTTCAGGGATATAAATTTCATCAAAGATTTTTAGTAATAAATCCAATTTATCGATTATAGCTAAAGAGATCAATGGTGATGTATCAGCTACAAGGATTTTCATACTACATTATCCTTCAATATAGCAATCTCCTTTTTCAATTCTTCTTCCGGATAATTTGCCAGGGAAATCTTATTTTCAGATAAAATATCAGAAAAGTCCCAATAAGAAAGACCGGAAAGTTTTGCTGCTTTACCAAGAGATAATTTACCCAACTCAAATAGCTTCATTGCAGTATAAATCCTCATTTGTTTTTTTAGTTCACTGACATTGTTATTTAAAGCGATTAATATATCACCCGGAATATCGAATTCTATATGATACGTTTGCATAATTAACTCCTTACAATTTTTTTACAAATTCAAAAATAAATTTCTCTAAAAAGAACGCAATCTTTTTTTCTAAATAAAAAAACTTCGGAAGTTATAAAAACTTCCGGAGTTTAACTTACCTCTTGTCACTATTTACATTAGTGACAAATGTTCCCTAATATTCTGGTTTCCAAGCCCCAGCTTGGAAACCTTCTCATCATGTTGATTATTTGTATCCAAGCTGGGGCTTGGATACAAGAGCAATATGTCACTATTTTAACAAAATCATCTTCCTCACTTCACTGTAATTATCTGTTTGCATGCTATAGAAATAAAGCCCACTGGCAACTGGTTTGCCGTTGCTATCCTTGCCATTCCAAATTACTGAATAATAACCTGCTTCCTGAAAATCATTAATCAGTGTTTTTACTTTTTGACCTTTGATGTTGTAAATCTCAATAAGGACATTTGAATTTTCGTTCAAGTTGTACTCAATTGTTGTTTCAGGATTAAAAGGATTAGGATAGTTTTGAAATAGTGTTGGGACTTCTATTATGACTATATCATCTACTCCTGAGACAGGCCAACAATAATTACCCCAGATATCTAAATCTCCCCAAGGTCCTTGAGCCCAAGCCGCCATAAATCCAGAAGAATTTGAATTATGAATCGTTTTGCCAATAACAGTAGTGTAATCACCATCACTTGCTAAAGAATTATTATTTATTTGTTCTGGATTTTCTACAACAGGACTATTGTTACCTATTTCAGCATATACTTCACCATTCCAATTATATGTTACACAAAAGTTATTATCATTATCATGAGCAACCCAAAGTAATTCCTCATTATCACCATCATCTGCAATTATGTAATTATGCCAAGAACCACCATAATCATCAGAATAAGCAGCATAAATGTCATTATCATACGCATTATATTTGTATTGATATACTACTAAAATATATGCATCTCGTGCTGCTACTATTGGTCCAAATTTATCATCATTATCATCATCAATTACATCTGGATCACTCCAAATACTTCCATAATCAGTAGATTTTACCATCATAACTTTATTTTCATCTAAACCTGTTCCTAAATAAGAAATATAAAGCCCACTATCACCCCAATCAATTCCTACCTCCCAAGTCCAATAACTTTCATATACATAATCAATAAAATCATAATCAGTCCATGATTCTCCATCATCTATTGAAAGCGTATAATATATTTCCAAATCATAATTATTTCCATTCCCATATACATATGCTAACATTAGATAAGCATTACCTTCATATGATTCTGAATCACTGCATAATCTTGCTCTGTGAATAATGTACGGTGGATTTATATTGGGTGTTGGAGGTTGGAAAAAATCACCAGGACCTCCATCAATTGGTTTTCGATAAACTCCTATTGTATTATTCATATGATATAAAGTAAATACATATCCATTTGCATATACTATTGACGGTAAATACATACCATATGTATTACTGTAACATCCACCAAAATAATCCCAAGTAGCTCCGTCATCGTTAGATCTACGAATTCTAATCCATGTATTAGGATAAGAAGAATTATCATAATCTTCAAAAGCACAATAGATTTTTCCATCATCATCGCATGCCATATTGGGAGCTTTTTGATTATAATCTCCATCAAAAATTGGAAATGGTGTTCCCCAACCTCGTTCATTTCTACAATTTTCAAAATTAAAATTATTATTAATGAAATCTGTTGAGATTTCATGAACATTTGATGTTTTCATACTTGGCACAAAATCAAAATGGTCTAATTTTAAATTTTCTTTTGAAATGTTTCTTCCAGCTAGATTAGGTGTTAAAATTATTTCATCACCTTCGATAGCCTTTTTACTACAATTTTCTTCATTTTGAGCAAATAAACTCAAACTACTTAACAAAACTAAACATAAAATAAACACTAATTTTTTCATCTTTTCCTCCTTGTTATTTAATTAAAATCATTTTTCTTATTTTCTCATATCTACCAGATTTCATCTTATAGAAGTAAATGCCCGAACTTACTCGACTGCCGTTTGAGTCTATACCATCCCATATGACTGAATGATTTCCTGCTGGTATTGTTTCATTAACAAGCGTTTTCACCTTCTGGCCTTTAACATCGTAGATTTCAAGAATTACATAGCCTGATTCCTTTAACGAAAACTCAATCGTAGTTTCCGGATTGAATGGGTTGGGGTGGTTCCGAATAGAATTTTTAAGTTCTACGATTTGATCATCATTAACACCGGTGGAAATAATTTCTAGTTGATTACTAAAAAATCCATATCCACCGTTTGGACCTTGTGCGTCAAAGTAGACACCTACATAATAGAACCCAGTAGTTAGCCCAGACACATTTGAAAGATTTTCAGTAATATGTTCCCATCCGTACTGTCCTGGACTCAGTGTGACATAATCCGAGCCGACAAGGTAATCTGATTGTGAAATGATGGTATTTTCAGACAGATAATACTCTATAAGAACATTGTTGGCAGGGGCAGTTCCGTTGTTGAAGATTTCTGCATCAATAGTTAAATCTGCATCAATTGCGCAGGGATTAGGCGAAAAACTTCCCCCTGTAAGGGCTAAATCGATATTAACGACTGGGGTTACTTCAAGCGGAGTTGTCCAATACCAATATCCACCGTTTGGACCTTGTGCGTCCATATAAATACCGACATAATAGAACCCTGGAGTTAGACCAGACACATTTGAAAGATTTTCAGTAATGTGTTCCCACCCGGACTGTCCTGGACTCAGTGTGACATAATCCGAGCCGACAAGGTAATCTGATTGTGAAATGATGGTATTTTCAGACAGATAATACTCTATAAGAACATTGTTGGCAGGGGCAGTTCCGTTGTTGGTGATTTCTGCATCAATGGTTAAATCTGCATCAATTGCGCAGGGATTAGGCGAAAAACTTCCTCCTGTAAGGTCTAAATTTACATTTCCAGGAGAGACATCTTTTTCAATTAAAATATCATCAACATAAGCTCCCATATAATTATGAATAGAACCATCGCTTATAAATTGCCACTTCACCCAAACTTGTGGTTCTCCTGTAAGATCACCTATAATATATACATCTGTCAAGTCAAAATTATAAGGAGTCCATCCACCGCTATTTCCACTAATCTGATTACCGTACCAGTTGTTATTATCAACAGAGGCAAACCATTGAAGATAATCATAATTATATTCAGAATCAAGCCAATAATAAAACAACACTTGGGCATCACTCGCATCGCTAAGATCAA
Organism: Candidatus Cloacimonadota bacterium; assembly: GCA_030628755.1. Taxonomy (GTDB): domain Bacteria; phylum Cloacimonadota; class Cloacimonadia; order Cloacimonadales; family TCS61; genus JACNIV01. The sequence continues at coordinate 9,630 of DAOVQH010000008.1, forward strand.
AAGGTCCATATTTCATAACTGCATGCATATTATCAAGATATTGACCTCCTGAGGCAGGCAAACCTTGTGATCCTCCATCTGCACACCACGCACTCCAATTTCCATTATGTGATAAATAACTTTGATCATCCCAATATGCATCCGGACCTGATGCAGCATAGCACTGCCAAAGAGTATTAGGAAATGATCCTTCGAATGTTTCTAATTTTATTGTTATCCAGTCGCGTGTTCCACTAATCGGATCATGCTTGCTCTTTATGTTTATTTTAGGTAGATCATTATCATTTGAAGGTAGATTTTTTTTTGTTGATTCTCCAATTAGATTTACCGGTTCAGGAGGTGAAAATAGATTTTTGGGATTAGTCTCCGATTTGGGAAATTTATTTATTTCATATTGCAGACTATCCAGTGGTGGGTCTTTTTTCAGTTCTAATAGGTGTTCCTTTCTATTCCCCTGAATTATTTCACCACAAGGTGAAATTTCTTCCCCCTCTGTTGCATTTCCTTGAATTATTTCACTACAGGTTACAACTACTTCGCCCTCAGTTGCATTTCCTTGAATTATTTCATTTGTAGTCAGTGTTGAATCCTCTGGGCATGAGGAATTCTGATTTACAATCTGATATTTCTTGTCTATAGAATCTATTTGTCCAATACAGATTGTAAAAACGATGACATTGATAATTAAAATCAAAACTAATTTTTTCATCTTCTCCTCCTATTTTTTAATTTCTCACTAATTCTTATTTGCAATCCCCGTGCCAAAATAAAGAATCCCCATTTTATGCTTGTTTTATCGATTTGGTACGTTACAAAAGGTATAATTTGTCGCTAATCATCCACAATTTTGTGGCGAATAATCCACAAAATATAGTTTGCTAATATTTAATTTTGCAATTATTATTTACGTGATTTATATATGCATTTACTGATGAAAAAAGTAAAAGTATTTAATCTTACATCTATTATGCTTTTAACACTTTGACCTGAACTAAGTGAATACGTAAAAATATCTTTGCCATTGTTTATTGTATACATTAACTCAATAAGCCAACCCTCATAAAATTCTAATCCTAATCCACAACCATAATAAAGCCCACCTTTATTTTCAACTGTTATTATATCCTCCCAAGATGTATCATTAAAACCTTTTAAACCATAACTATCATAATAATTATTTATTCCGAAATTTCCAATTAAACACATATTGTCACTTTCTGGCATTAAATAATATCTGACTAAACCATAAAATGATGGAGAATAGTTTAAACCGTCACCACTTCCAAAATTTCCTCCAAACGGTGAATCACCACCATAATAATAATGGCTCTGAATCATAAATCCCAAACCAGCTTGGGCTTTAGGACCAGCTTGCATAGTCCATTCAATACTTCCTTTAACAATCATTTCTTTTGGTTCTATTGATTGAGAATCAAAATCATCATCATCATCTCTTACAATATAATTACATTCGCTTCCAAGAACAGGACCAAATTTGAGGTTAACATCAGAACTTAAAACTGTAGTTATAAAAAATAAAAAAATGAACATATTAAATAAGTTTCTCATTTTTTCTCCTCGTATATTAATGTACTTCTTATATAATAATAAAAAAGTTTTAATAAAAATTTTTTAAAAATTTTTCTTAAAGAACTCAGTAATGTTTTTCTGAGAATCAATAATAGTTTTCTGCTGTGATTTATGACTTTCACCAAACATTTGAATTTTTGTAAGATTAGGCCAACTTTTTTCTGAACCATTATATTTTTTTAACACATTTCCAAATTTGTCTTTTTCAATCCTTTCATTTTCAATCCTTTTAAAAAATTCAAAATCTGAACTCATAATAAACCTCCCTAAATTTATCCTTTATTAGATTCTTAATAAATTATATACATAACCTTCATGATTGTTATAAAAAGAACTTAATAATCGGGGTATGTATCGAATGGATTCTCTTTCACAGTACCATAAAAACGATCTAATCTTCCTTCTAAATGATATCCGTATTTATCACACCAACTACATCCACAATCCTCTACTTTCTCATCCCATAAAGAGACTATGAAATCTTTTCCATAACTTCCAAGGAGATTATAAATTATAAATTTAGCAGTACTCGAAGATCTTCCTACTCTCTGAGCCTTATAATTTGCGTCCTTTTCTGTAAATTTGCCATCACCATTGGAATCAATAGTTAAACCTACATAATCTCTTCTATCAGACGCTTCAACAAAAACCTCAATTGTGGGTGGAACAGAATACTGCTTTACCTCAATAATTCTACCATCATTAGCAATAAGTTTTGGAACTAATCCAAATACAATTACACCTGCAAATAATAAATTTCTTAAAAATTTCATCTTCTCCTCCTCCTTTTTTTTAATCACAATTTACTATACTGCAATCCTCGTACCAAAATAAAGAATCCCCATTTCATGCTGATTTTCTTAATTTGGTAGATTTCAAAAAGTATAATTTGTCTCCATTCATCCACAATTTTGTGGCGGAAAATCGACAGAAAGGAACAAAAAAGAAGAAATCAAAAAGCAAAAAGCAAGCAGCAAGAAGAAAAAAGTAAAAATCAAAAAGTAAAAAGCAAGAAAGGAAAATAACTTATAAGGTTGCTATTTATATTCCCGGGCAAGACGGTTTGTGTGAAAATTTCATACTAAAAAAAGATATAGAATCCGCTTTCTCGACCCGGCAGGTCGAGTTACTGTCTTCATACAGACTGAGAGGCTTTTGGAACGAATTTTTGGTGGGAGTTATTAGATACCCTAAACATTCTTCGTGTCTTCGTGTCTTTGTGGTTAATTTTGTTTTGGAACTGAACTTGCAAAATATATTTGACAGATGATATTGTGAAATATCAAATAGGCTTGAAAAATTTTTTGCCATGTTAATTTCATTGCAGCCTGAATTGGAGAAAAATGAAAAAGATTTTATCAAAGATATTTAGAGTAAGATACTTCCTTTCTGCATTACTGCTCGGAACTATTCTTGTTTTAATTCTCAACCCTGATTATTTATATGATAAAGGAGAATACTTCAAAACCGAATATTCAATAATTGGAACAGCAGATCAATTTGCTTTTCTTCCTGAGAATCCTTATTTTGATGTAGTTTATTTAAAAAGTGTTAATGATGATGACGATACCATTGTTAATTATCGTAACATTAAAACCGGAAATCTTAGTCAAAGAGAAATGATAAATTTGTCTATAAATTCGAAAATTTACTATGATAGCACAGAAAAAGCTATCTATATTATAATGACCAGGGGAGCAGATTATTATCTTTACGAACTTTTTAATCAAAGCAACCCGAATCAATTTGAAATAAAAGGATATAAAATATTGCATTATGATATATATGATTCGTTACAGGATACTGTAATTATTGTCAACAATATGAAATTTTATCCTTACAGGATAGATGATGATATGGAAGAAGATTGTAAAGTTACAATCTACAAAGATGGGTATAAGTTATTCTTTACAAAAGAAATAACCAAATCCAAAAATTATAAATATTATAATAAAATTGCAGCAAAGATTTCCGACACAGTAAACATTAAATTCACAGCTTTTAATCTGAATGAACTTATACAGTTTTTTAATCGTAATTTACATTATCATAAAAAATATTTTTCAAAACTCAAGTATAAAGAAAAAGCTTTTTTCAGGTCTCATATTGTTGGAAAAATAGATACAAATAATGATGGAGTTAAAGAAGTTTTAATTAAAATCGAAGGATCCAGGTGGATAAATGATGTTCTTATATGTTATAGTATAGATACACAGAAAATAGTTTGGGAAAAAGAATATACTCAGGGAATTACAGATTTTTTAATTATTGACATAGATAATGATGGTATAGATGAAATATTGTCTTCAAGCTATTCTGCATGTTTGGAAATGCCTATCGATACATATAAAAAGAACATAACCATGAGTACAAATCATAGTTATTTTAGTATCTGGGATAATAAGGGAGAATTAAAAAATATTCAAAATAGACCGGCTCTAGTTTCTTCTAAACCCGGGTTCTTTCAATTTATCTATTTACCTCTAATTGAAAAGAATAAAGTACTATTAGGCCTTCATTCAAACTATGATAATACAAATAAAAAAATAATTCTATATGATATTATAAAGAATAAGATAGATTCACTCGATATTGTTTACCAAAATATAATAAGTCTTTATAAAGAAAATGGAAATATTGTAGCAATAAATACATTAGACAACGAATTGAAGAAAACAATAATTTCTGGCGATTTTAAGGAAAAGAAAGTTTTGAAAAAAAAAGTAATGCGAAGATATGAAGAATCAGGATATTGTAAAATTCACGGTTCGGTTTATTCCTTTTTGCATTATCCATTTATCATTTATAATAATAACCTGAAATTTTTATACCAGGCTCCTAAAGATATCAGTATAGCCTACACAGTTTGGAAAGATAATAATTTATATTTCATTCAAAATAAAGGTGAAGGAGAAAATCTCTTTTGCAAACTCCATTTCGAACGAAACCGAACATTAAACCCTTACATAATAATAATTCTCTTAGTAGAAGTTTTGTTAATAGTTATTTATCTACTCATCTTCCAGAGGATAAAAATACCTCTCAATACCGGAACGAGCAGTTACTTTGTTTTATATACGATCTTCGGTAAACTATATTACTGGCAATTGCATGGAAGGCTTAAAACAATTTATAAATTACCCAAAAATGTAGCTTTATCTAAAGAGATCCCGGAAAAGATTTTCAGGGATATTGCAGAAGAGATCAAGATGGTCTGTGAGAGGAGCTTCTTGATATTCAAGTATAAAGTCTATGAAATTCTCTCCTATGATGAATTCCAGATCATCCAACGAATTTCTCACGACCTGAAAAACCAGGTCCTTCTGGCTAAACTCACAATGGAACAATTTGAAAAGCAGATGGAAGAATCAAAGCAAAATAAAAAACATTTTTTAAAAAATCTTATCTCATCATTCAAAGATATTTCAAATGCTGCTACAATACTTTCTAACTTTTCTCATATAAGTAAATTATACAGAGAGGAAATTGACCTGAAAGAATACATCGAACTCTTACTTTCAAAATACGTTAACCATCCGCTTTATGATAAAATAGAATTAGAGTTTAAGAATACAATTTCTGTATTAAGTCTGGATAAAAACCTTTTTGAAATTGCTTTTAAAAATATCATTAATAACGCACTTGAAGCAATAACAGATAAGGATTATATTAAAATAGAAATATCGGAAACACATGAAAATATCATAATAGAAGTTAAGAACCCCAGTGCATATTTGTTGGAAGATTGTGAAAAATTCTATAAGATAGGTTTCTCAACTAAAGAAGCTGGTTCTGGTCTGGGAATTCCAATTTCAAAGACTATTATTGAAAAACATAATGGCACTTTGGATATCAGCTTAAAGGAAAATGAGTTTATTGTTAGAATAATTTTAGCCACTAAGAACACGAAGGATCACTAAGAATGATATCAAAAATAAATAAATAAGACTTAACAAGTCTTTGATACTTGTGAAGTTTAAATTTCGCGGGTAAAAAGGACTGGAGGTTTATATGGGAAAAATACTTATCCTGGAAGATAATAAAAAGCTATTGATCTTTTATAGAAAGATCTTAATTGCAGCAGGATATGATGTTGAAATTACACAAAACAGTACTGAATTTTTTGATATCTATCCTAATTTCAAACCTGATCTAATTATCCTGGATATCAAGTTAAACAATAGTGAATTAAATGGTATTCAGGTTTTTAAGAGATTGATAAAACAAAGCAGACTATATTCAAAAGTAATAATTCTTTCCGGTGAAGCTACACGAACGGAAATAGCAGAAGCAATGAAATTGGGTGCTTATAACTTCATAGAAAAAAGCGGAGAATTCAACTCCGAGAAATTCCTGATAGATATAAGACAAGCAATAAACCTGAAACTGCAGGAAGAATCGAATATTGCATTAAAACAAAATTATGATTATTTGAAGAAACAATTTTTAGAACTAAATCCCCTGATCGGTGAATCAAGTAAAATGCAGCATGTTAAGGAACTCATCCATAAATTTGCTATTGCAGATGTTGATATCTTAGTTGTGGGAGAAACAGGAACCGGGAAAGAAGTGGTTGCAAACCATATATACTGGCAGTCAATTCGTGCAGGAAAACCATATATCAAAGTTAATGCTGGCGGATTACCGGAAAGCCTTATCGATTCAGAACTCTTTGGACATAAGAGGGGATCATTCACAGGAGCTTTTGCAGATAAAAAAGGATTTTTCGAACAGGCTGATAAAGGTATATTATTTCTGGATGAGATAGCTAACCTCAGTTTAATGACCCAGGCAAAAGTTCTAAGGGCAATTGAGTACAAAGAAATTCGTATTGTGGGTGGCAGAAACATCAATGTTGATGTCCGTATAATCTTTGCTTCCAATAAAGCACTTCAGAAATTAGTTAACGAAAATAAATTCAGGGAAGACCTGTATTTCCGATTAGAAGGAAATATAATTCATCTTCCTCCATTAAGAGAACGAGAGAATGATATAATAATTTTAATTGAACATTTCTTCAATATCTATTCTCAAAAGCATAAATGTATATTAGATGTGAATCTAAAAAAAATACAGAATAAGCTGTTATCATATTCCTGGCCCGGTAATGTTCGGGAGTTAGAAAAGTTCTGTGAATACCTCTTCATTATATATGATATGGTAGATAATGAGATCATTCTTAAAGAACTTGAGAATAAGAAAACAGGTACATTTCAGATGCATGATTATTCAATGAAGAATCTGTTGAATATAAAAGATTATACAAGTGCTATAGATGAATTTGAGAAGAAATATTTAGATCACCAGTTGAACCTGAATAAAGGTAGAGTAAGTAAGGTGGCAAATAATATTGGACTCGACAGATCTACTTTATATAAGAAAATAAAAAAATATTAATTGCAATAGATAAATTAGACGAATAAAATTTCTTGTTCCCATGCTCATGCGTGGGAACACAATAGTCTGACGCTCTGCGTTAAATCTAAACCATCATAATTAATCCTATTTTGACGCAGGAGCGTCTTTCTCCATCATCCCACGCAGGAGCGTGGGAACGAGTTCATGATTATGCAGTTTGACCACGAGCTTTGGTCACTTTTGCTGGTTCGTTTTTCAGTCTGAGCCGGACACGGTGTAAATCGAACCACAGGTTTCAGAAAAAATATTAGGTTCAGGTTGCATTTATCCGCCTTTTAATCGCCTTTGGCGATTTGGCGGAAACTTAAAACAGAACGTAAAAAAATCCCAAATGACAAATAACAAAATCCAGGAAAATAACAATAATTCAAATACAAAATCACAAACATACTGGAAATTACAAAATACAAATAACAAAACCCAAAAAAATAACAATGATCCAAATACAAAATTCCAAACACATTTGGTTATTGAATATTGAGATTTGAGATTCTTGCCTGCCTTACTTCTTGTTCCCATTCTCCTGCGTGGGAACACAATAGCCTGACGCTCTGCGTTAAATCTAAACCATCATAATTAATCCTATTTTGACGCAGGAGCGTCTTTCCCCTCCATCCCACGCAGGAGCGTGGGAACGAGTTCATTCGAACTTAATAGTTGTCGCCTTATATGTCATCAGTGTTTGAATATGACTGGAAACTGCTTTTGCCAGACCCTCAATATTATAACCTCCTTCCAAAATAGAGACAATTCGACCATTACAAAATGTAAATGCGATATCCATAATTATCTGTGTAAGATGAGAAAAACCTTTATCAGTGATTTCGAAGCAGCCGAGAAGATCCTCTTTACGACTATCAAACCCGGCTGAAATAAAAATAAAATCAGGTTGGAACTGAACAGCTTCAGGAATTAATATTTTTTCAAATACAGAGATAATATCTTCATCAGTAGCTCCATATTTTAAAGGAACATTCAGATTATAACCCTTTCCTTCTCCATAACCGGTTATTTCAGGGTAACCTGTCCCCGGATAATCAAATAAATTATGAGTAGAAAAATACATTACATATGGATCTGCCAAAAAAGCATCCTGGGTTCCATTCCCATGATGATAATCCCAATCTACTATAAGAATCTTTTTATGACCCATAATTTCCTGAGCATAACGAGCAGCAATAGCAATATTATTATAATAACAGAATCCTTCTTCACATCCTGCATTATGAGCATGATGACCCGGAGGACGAACAGCACAGAAAGCATTTTTAATTTTCCCCTCAGAGACAGCTTTAACTGCTCCTAATACATGAGCAACTGCCAGCTCAGCAATCTCACCAGTAGTATTTATATTCTGAATCGATTGGATATGTTCCAGAGTATGGATTTTACTGATATATGAAAGAGGATTTTCGACAGGTGCAACATAATCTAGATATTCAAGTAGATTGTCGCTTTTCAATTGTTCTAAAATCCTTTTCAATCGCTCAGGAGACTCAGGATGCCCATAAGAGATAATATGTTCCAGAAATTTTAAGTGATATGCGAATCCTGTTTTGTTGGGATTTATTTCAATATTCATACTTCTTTTTTATCCAAACAAGATATATACGGTCAAGGAAATTCCAAAATACAAATAGCAAAATCCAGAGAATGTTTTATCAGTAAGTATTACAGGACGATATATTTCAATATAAAAATCCAGATAGATACAGAGGAATAATATTATCATACCCCATTTCTTGATCATCTCTAAAAACGTAACCATTTCTTGCATCTATGATTTGTTTACGTGATTTGGTTTTACCTCCAATTTCCACCTCAATATTTTTGCGACTTTTTAGGTCAATAGAATAATCAGCAATTTGAGAAGAGTATATCGGGTATAAACCATTAATCTGTGAGACAAAAAAAGATTCTCTTATATTTCCTACATCTACATTATGTTTCCATAATTCATTGCTTATTGCATAGTAAAGATTAGGATTAGATAAAAATATCCTGGATTTTTTTAAAGAACGAATGGTAGCATCTCTTTTTTTTATAATATTAATCAAATCAGCTCGAGATAGCAGATCAAGGAATTCATACAAAGTTTCTTTGGGAATATCCAATTCATTGCACATTGAACCAATATTTATGAATGGGATTTTTGAGATGGATAAATATGCAATGAGCTTCTTAAGAGCAACTTGAGAAGAACTTTTGATATCCTTTAAAGTAGGAACATCCTCATAAATAACTTTATCAAGAACATTATTCAAGAGAACCTGATATTCCGATGTATCCACAATTGTAAAAAATGGATAAAACCCGATTTGTTTGTATTCCATAAAAAGTTTTAAAATATTCCTGTTTATCTGAAAAAGATCAGAGCTGATTTTTATATGATCTGAAAGTATTTCTTCCAAACCAAAACTTGAGAAATTAACTTCATATTTCAGTTCTAAAAATTCTCTGAAAGATAGTCCTTTCAAATTATATATCAATGTTCTTCGAGAGAGATCTCCTTTCTGGTTTA